>JANREF010000067.1 GCA_030726195.1 Burkholderiaceae bacterium
GGGCATCATGGCCGCGTTGGCTTTGGGCTCGCGTTTGGCAAACTCACCCCAGAACACACCGACGATGGACGCGCCTTTGAGCAATGCCAAGTTGAATGGCAGGGCGGGTATGGGGCCGCTGGCAAAGCCCACGACCAAGTAGCGTCCGCGCCATGCAATGGAGCGGAATGCGGGCTCGGCAAATGCACCGCCAATGGGGTCGTAAATCACGTCGGGCGCTTTGCCGTTGAAGGCCGCCTTGATCGCATCGCGAAAACCGTCTTGTGGCGTGTGCTCGCTGTAGTTGATGGTGGCGTCTGCACCTTGCGCCTTGCAAAACGCGCACTTCTCGTCGCTGGATGCCGCGGCCACCACAAAAGCGCCTTTGGCCTTTGCGATTTGTATGGCAGAGCTGCCAACGCCGCCTGCCGCACCCAAGATCAACACGTTGTCACCCGCTTTGAGCTCGGCCCGGTCCACCAGCGCATGGTGCGACGTGGCGTAGGCCATGATGAATGCGGCTGCGTCTGCCATGGGGAAACCCGGGGGCAAGGGCAGGCACATGGCTGCTTTGGCTACGGTGTGTGTGGCGAAGGCGCCCGTGCCCGCCAAGCAGGCCACGGCTTGGCCCACTTGTAAGTGCTGGACGTCGCTGCCGACTTGGGTGACGGTGCCGGCAAATTCCGCACCGGGCACAAAGGGCGTTGGTGGCTTGATTTGGTATTTGTTTTGCACCATCAACAGGTCTGGAAAGTTCAGGCTTGCCGCCGCAATGGCCACCACCACCTCGTCGGCAGCGGGTTGCGGTGTGGGCAGTTCGCGCCATTCAAGCGCCTCTACACCCGTGGGGTTGTCGCAAAGCCAAGCGTGCATGGTGAAAGTCTCCTGTAAATGGGCTTTTATGATAGTTGGGCCTTGCCGGCCTATGTGTTGCATGGGTGTCTCTGCAGCGACCAAGCGTGCCCCTTGGCCGTAGAAGCCCTACAATTTCGCGTATGAACATTTTGCTTAGCAACGACGACGGTTACACCGCACCAGGCCTCAACGCACTGTACAAAGCGCTTGTCACATTGGGGCACGAGGTGACAGTCATTGCACCCGAGCACAACAACAGCGCCAAGTCCAACTCCATCACGCTCAACTCACCGCTGTATGTGCATGAGGGCGCCAATGGCTTTCGCTATGTCAACGGCACGCCTGCAGACTGTGTGCACATTGCGCTCACGGGCTTGCTCAAAACCAAGCCTGACTTGGTGGTCTCTGGTATCAACAACGGCGCCAACATGGGCGACGACACCATTTACTCGGGCACTGTAGGGGCGGCCATGGAGGGCTACTTGTTCGGCATCCCCGCTGTGGCATTTTCCCAAGTCGACAAAGATTGGGCGCACATAGACGACGCTGCACGCAAAGCGGCAGACATCGTGGCGCAGCTCATCGCGAACGAGTTGCAACAGCCTGTACCGGACGATCACATGCATTGGCCGTGGCTGTTGAATGTGAACATTCCCAACTTGCCCTACGAGGATATCGGGCCTGTGGAGGTGACACGCTTGGGTCGACGCCACGCGGCGCAACCGGTCATTGAGCAAGCCAGTCCCCGTGGTGAGACCATGTACTGGATTGGTGCTGCGGGCCCCGTCAAAGATGCCGAGCCCGGCACCGACTTTTATGCCACGTCGCAAGGGCGGGTGGCTGTGACACCGCTGCATGTGGATTTGGCCCACCACAAAGCCATGCCCAAGTGGCGTGCCAGTTTTGGTGAGTAGACAACACATAAAAGCAAAGAGCTAAGAGCTAAAAACCAAAGCCCAAAGCCCAAAGCCCAAAGAACACAGCGGACATTCAAC
>JANREF010000068.1 GCA_030726195.1 Burkholderiaceae bacterium
AATTCGCCTGACCGAGCAAGGCGAAGTCATTGGCTCCAAATACGCCAACCCCGACATTGGCCGGCGCAACCTCGAAACCCTGGTGGCCGCCACGCTGGAGGCCACACTGCTGCCCAGCTCCAGCGACGTACCGACTGCTTTCTTGGCCCTGGCCGAGCAGTTGTCCAACGCCAGCATGAGCGCTTACCGCGCCTTGGTCTACGAGACACCAGGCTTTGCCGACTACTACTTTGCCGCCACGCCCGTGCGCGAAATTTCCGAGCTCAACATCGGCTCGCGCCCAGCCTCGCGCAAAGCGGGCCAACGCATAGAAGACCTGCGCGCCATACCCTGGGGCTTCAGCTGGGGCCAATGCCGCCTCACCCTACCAGGCTGGTATGGCTTTGGCTCGGCAGTGATGACTTACCTCAATGGCAGCGACACAGGCAAAGCCACCGGACGCAACAAGCGCCTGAGCGCCCTGCGCGCCATGGCCACCGACTGGCCATTCTTCGCCAACTTGCTCTCCAACATCGACATGGTCATGGCCAAAAGCGATCTGGCACTGGCCAGGCGCTACGCAGACTTGGTTCCCGACACCAAGCTGCGCAACCGCGTGCTGACCCAAATAGAAGCAGAGTGGCACCAAACCTCAGAGGCGCTTACCCTCATCACCGGCCACAAACAGCGCCTAGCCACCAACCCAGCGCTGCGTCGCTCTATCGAGCACCGCTTCCCCTACATCGACCCGCTGCACCACGTACAAGTCGAGCTCATACGCCGCTACCGCGAGGGCAAAACCGACGAGCGCGTGCAGCGCGGCATACACATTGCCATCAACGGCATTGCAGCGGGGCTGCGCAATACGGGGTAAGCCGTGTCGGGGGTCATGGGCCTGTCGGGCATGGCCCCAAGCCTTGGCTAAAATGGGAGGCGCACACCTGCGCGCCTGCGCGCCTCTTGGGCGTCCTTTGCCTCCTCCACCCCTTCAACGCATACAGCCACGACATGTCATCCAACCAACTCGATACCAAAGCCCAAGCCTGGTCGGCTCTTTTTTCTGAGCCTATGAGCGAGTTGGTCAAGCGCTACACGGCCAGCGTGTTTTTTGACAAGCGCTTGGCGCATGCCGACATTCGCGGCTCACTGGCGCACGCGCAGATGTTGGCCGCACAGCGCATCATCAGCGCGCAAGACCATGCGTCTATTCAAAGTGGTTTGGCGCAGGTCAAGGCCGAGATTGATGCGGGCGCGTTCAACTGGCAGCTGGACTTGGAAGACGTGCACCTCAACATCGAGGCACGCTTGACGCAACTGGTTGGCGACGCAGGCAAGCGCTTGCACACCGGTCGCAGCCGCAACGACCAAGTGGCCACCGACATACGCCTGTGGCTGCGCGATGAGATAGACCAGCTCAGCGAGCTGCTGAATGAACTGCAGTTGTCACTGCTGGACGTGGCCAAGCGCCACGTGGACGTGATCTTGCCTGGCTTTACCCACTTGCAAGTGGCCCAACCCGTGAGCTTTGGCCACCACATGTTGGCCTATGTTGAGATGTTTTCGCGCGATGCGCAGCGCTTGGCCGATGTGCGCAAGCGCGTCAACGTGCTGCCATTGGGCGCGGCCGCCTTGGCCGGCACCAGCTACCCACTGGACCGCGACATGGTGGCCAAGTTGCTGGACATGGAGGGCGTGTGCCAAAACAGCCTGGACGCTGTGAGCGACCGAGACTTTGCCATTGAGTTCACCGCTGCAGCCAGCGTGATCATGGTGCACATCAGTCGCTTGAGCGAAGAGCTGATTGTGTGGATGAGCCAAAACTTCGGTTTTGTGCGCATTGCAGACCGTTTCACCACGGGCAGCTCCATCATGCCGCAGAAGAAAAATCCCGATGTGCCCGAGCTGGCACGTGGCAAAACAGGCCGCGTCGTGGGCCACTTGATGGGCTTGATCACGCTGATGAAGGGCCAGCCCTTGGCCTACAACAAAGACAACCAAGAAGACAAAGAGCCATTGTTCGACACCGTCGACACCGTGCGCGACACCTTGCGCATATTTGCCGAGATGATTGGCGGACAGGTCAACCCAGCCACGGGTGCACGCGAGGGTGGCATCACCGTAAACGCGCAGGCCATGGAGCAAGCCGCACTGCGCGGCTACGCCACGGCCACCGACTTGGCCGACTACCTGGTGAAAAAAGGCCTGCCGTTTAGGGACGCCCACGAAGTGGTGGCCCATGCCGTGAAAACCGCCATTGCCCAAGGCGTAGACCTGAGCGAGCTGCAACTCGCCGCCCTGCAAGCCTTTGACGCACGCATAGAGGCCGATGTGTTTGACTGCCTGAGCCTGCGCGGCTCACTCAACGCACGCCAAACCACTGGCGGCACCGCACCGGCCCAAGTCCTGCTGCAAATCACACGTCACGAGGCCCGCCTAGCAGGCTAAGCGAGCGACTGGTCACAAATTTTTTCAAATGCCCCTGGGTGGATTTCAAACACCTAGGGGCATTTTTTATAAGCGCTGGGCTAATATGCCCTTTGCGCTTCACCAGTGCCGCATGCGCCCGGGCGCCCAGGCGGCCACGCACTGTGCAAGCACCACACATCCAACAACACGTTAGGAGACAAGCCATGCCCGTGATCACCAACATAGAAGACCTGCGCCGATTGGCCCAACGCCGCGTACCGCGCATGTTTTACGACTACGCCGACTCGGGCAGCTGGACAGAGTCCACCTACCGCGCCAACTCAGAAGACTTTGCATCCATCAAGTTGCGCCAGCGCGTGGCCGTCAACTTGTCAGACCGCAGCACCGCCACCACCATGGTGGGACAACAAGTGGCCATGCCTGTGGCCATCGCACCCACGGGTCTGACCGGCATGCAACACGCCGACGGCGAAATTTTGGCGGCCAAGGCAGCCAAAGCCTTTGGCATCCCGTTCACGTTGTCAACCATGAGCATTTGCTCCATCGAAGACGTGGCCAAGGCCACCGACAACCACCCGTTTTGGTTCCAGTTGTACGTGATGCGCGACCGCGCCTTCATCGAGCGCCTGATCGACCGCGCCAAAGCCGCCAACTGCTCGGCACTGGTGCTCACACTGGATTTGCAAATTTTGGGACAACGCCACAAAGATTTGAAAAATGGCTTGTCCGCACCACCCAAATTGACCGTGGCCAACATGATCAACATGGCGACCAAGCCCCGCTGGTGCTTGGGCATGGCTGGCACCAAACGCCGCGAGTTTGGCAACATCGTGGGCCACGTCAGTGGTGTGGCCGACATGAGCTCCCTGTCGGTGTGGACCGCCTCACAATTCGACCCCGAGCTGAACTGGGGCGATGTGGAATGGATTAAAAAGCGCTGGGGCGGCAAGCTCATCATCAAAGGCATCTTGGACGAAGCCGACGCCAAGCTGGCGGTGGACAGTGGCGCGGACGCCATCATCGTGTCCAACCACGGCGGGCGCCAGCTCGACGGTGCAGAGTCCAGCATCAACGTGTTGCCGCGCATTGTGGCCGCCGTGGGCAAAGACATAGAAGTGCACATGGACGGCGGCATTCGCAGCGGCCAAGACGTGCTCAAGGCCGTGGCACTGGGCGCCAAAGGCACCTATATTGGCCGCGCGTTCTTGTACGGCTTGGGTGCCATGGGCGAAGCGGGTGTGACCAAAACCCTAGAAATCATCCACAAAGAGCTGGATTTGACCATGGCGTTTTGCGGGCACACGCAGCTGAAAAACATCAGCCGCGACATTTTGGTGCCAGGCACCTACCCCACCTAAAGTTGTAACGGCAGCGGCGCTGGCCCTGCCTGTTTTTGGGTATGCTTGGTTGTGACCTCTGCACCCAAGCCTACGCCGCACAACGCCACCACGCGCCGCATCGCGCACCTGGACATGGACGCATTTTTTGCGTCTGTGGAGCTGCTGCGCTACCCTCAGCTCAAAGGCTTGCCAGTGGTCATTGGCGGTGGGCGCAACGCCCAACCGCAGCCGCTGGACGACCTGCCCATAGACAAGCTGCCACTGTCGCAGTTTGCGCGCTTGCGCCACTACACGGGGCGCGGCGTCATCACCACCGCCACCTACGCCGCACGCGCCTTTGGCATTGGGTCGGCCATGGGCATGATGAAAGCTGCCGCACTGTGCCCAGACGCCTATTTGCTGCCCGCAGACTTTGAGCGCTACCGCGATTACTCGCGCCGCTTCAAAGCCATCATTTTGGGCATCGCCCCCATCATGGAGAACCGCGGCATTGACGAGGTCTACATAGACCTCACCGATGTCCCCGGCGGACAGCGCGAGGGCGGACGCGTGATTGCACGGCTGATTCAAAAACAAATCTTTTTAGAAACCGGCCTGACCTGCTCGATTGGCGTGGCACCCAACAAGCTGCTGGCCAAAATGGCCAGCGAGCTGGACAAGCCCAACGGCGTGACCGTGCTGTTTGAAGCCGATGTACAACAACGCATTTGGCCGCTGCCTTGCAAAACCATGAACGGCATTGGCCCCAAGTCCAGCGAGAAGCTGCGCAACCTTGGCTTACACACCCTGGGCGACATCGCCGCGTGCGAGCCGCACTGGCTCATAGAACATTTTGGCAACAGCTACGGCGCCTGGCTGCATGCCGCCTCGCACGGCACCGATGAGCGCCCCGTGGTCACACACAGCGAGCCTGTGTCCATCAGCCGAGAAACCACCTTCGAGCGCAATTTGCACGCCAAACGCGACAAGGCGCAACTGGGCGAAGTGTTCACGCAGCTGTGCGAGCGCTTGGCCAGCGACTTGCGCCATAAAGGCTATCAAGCCCGCACTGTGGGCATCAAGCTGCGCGACGACACCTTCCAAACCACCACACGCGACATCAGCCTACCCGCACCTGTTGCAGACGCCAAAGCCATTCGCCAAGCCGCGGGCATTGCGCTCAAGCGTGCGCCGCTGGAGCGCCCACTGCGCTTGCTAGGCGTTAAGCTCAGCCGCTTGGTCAAACCCGGGCAAGCGCAAGACGATACAGCGTCGGCCCAGAACTTGGACTTATTCACCGACACCCAACAGCCCATATGACTATTTTTTACAACCCCATTCATGCCTTGCACGCCGGTAAAAAAGAAATGTACCGAGGGGAGTTGGTGGACGCACACGAATCCCCAGCCCGCTTGGACCACGTGCTCAACGCCATTCAGGACAGCCCACTGGCAGCGCAATTGGTCGCCAGTGCCCAACGCGCACCAGCTGCACTGCGCCCACTGCTGGAGTCTGTACACCAGCCACGCTACCTGGACTTTCTAAGCCGCGCGTGGGACGCGTGGGTGGCCATTGATCCAGCCCATGCCACACGGGATGCATTTCCCAGTGTGTGGCCCATACGCGATGGCTCGCAAGACTTTAGGGTGGATGTGGAGCCGCACAACTTTGCAGCCCAAATAGGCCTGTACTCCTTCGACTCGGGTACGCCACTGACCTCGGGCACCTGGCCCGCCGCTTGTGCAGGTGCGGCCTGCACCCTAGATGCAGTAGACGCTGTGATGGGCGGCCAACCGCACGCCACCGCCATCACCCGCCCGCCGGGTCACCATGCAGGCGCAGATTATTTTGGTGGCTACTGCTTCATCAACAACGCCGCACTGGCCGCACAACAGCTGCGCGAGCGCTTGGATGGGCCTGTGGCGGTGCTCGATGTGGACTACCACCACGGCAATGGCACGCAAGCTATTTTTTACAACCGCGCCGATGTGCTCACTTGCTCCATACATGGCGACCCCATGACCGAATACCCCTTCTTCAGCGGCCATGCCAACGAAGTCGGCACGGGCGCGGGCATGGGCTTCAACGCCAACTGGCCCCTGCCCAAGGGCACCAGCTTTGGTACTTGGCGCGAAGCGCTGCACCAGGCCTTGGCCCGCATCCAAGCGTTTAGCCCCAAGGCCTTGGTGGTGTCGCTGGGCTTGGACACCTTTACCGGCGACCCCATTTCAGGCTTTCACTTAGACACCGCCGACTACGTACAAGTGGGCCAGGACATTGCAAGCTTGGGCTTGCCAACCGTACTGGTGTTTGAAGGCGGCTACGCCGTGGCCGCTTTGGGCCACAACACGGTCAATGCCTTAAGCGGCTTTGCGTCTAAACACCAGCTTGTCGGCGCTTGATACGCTGGGCTCGAAGACGTAGCCATCGGTGGCAAAGTCTTTGAGCTGCTCGGGTTTGGTCACGCGGTTGTCCACAGCAAAGCGCACCATCATGCCGCGGGCACGCTTGGCCATGAAGCTGATGATTTTGTACTGACCCGCCTTGTACTCTTCAAAGGCACAGGTCACGATGCGCGGCTGCAGTGTTTTTTTATCCACCGCTTTGAAGTACTCTTCGCTGGCCAAATTCACCAATACGCCAGAGCCATCGACCTCGGCGCGCTCGTTGAGGTACTGCGCAATATCACTGCCCCAGTACTTGTACAAGTTGCTGCCTTTGGCATTGGCCAGCTTGGTGCCCATCTCTAAGCGGTAAGGCTGCATCAAGTCCAATGGCCTGAGCACGCCGTACAAGCCACTCAAAATACACAAATGGTCTTGCAACCAATCCAGCCCCTGCTGGTCTAGCTCGCTGGCGGCCAAGCCGTCGTACACATCACCATTGAAGGCCAGCACAGCTTGCTTGGCATTGTGTTTGTTAAAGGTGGGACGCCACGCTTGGTAGCGCGCCACGTTCAAGCCCGCGAGCTTGTCGCTCAAACTCATCAGCGCCGACACCTCCTGCGGGCTGAAGTCTTTCAAGGTGTCTATCAAAGCTTGCGCCTGCGGCACAAACAGCGGCTGGGTTGCCGTAGACGTGGTCGCTGGCGTGTCGTAGTCCAGCGCTTTGGCGGGTGATATGGCAAATAGCATGGGCTTGATGATAATGAAAAAGGGCGACCGCAGCCGCCCTTGTTTATAACCAGTACCTTGTACACCAGTCGCAGAACCAATCAGCCAACGCCAGCCTGTGGCTGCGTGCGTGGCGCATGGTCCTGTGCAGGCTTACGCTGCTTTCAAATCACCAGCCAAGCTGGACAGAGTGTCCAAGGCGATGTTGGTGTGGGCTGGGTAGTTGGTGTGGTCGCAGCCCAGCTTGCAGGCGGCACCGGCGTGCAGCGCTTTGACCATGGCAGGCGTGAACTCAAAGCGTACAAAGTGCACGGCTGATGTTTTCTCGTCTGTTTCACGGTCTAGGTCTTCGTCGGCAATGGCGTAGACACGCTCAAAACCTTCGACTTCTACAAAGCAGCGGTCTTCCACACCAATGAGGCGGGCCAGCTCACGCTTGCGCTCGTTGACATCGGTGTACTCGATGAGCATGGTGGCTTTCCAGTTGGTGCCGTCTGGTACCAAGGGCGCGTAGGCTTCAATTTCTTGCTCAATACCCTCTTCTTCAAACACTTTTTCAATACGCAGCATTTCCTGAATTTGGTAGCGAATGGTGGTTTCGCTCTCAAACTGAAAGACGAAGTTTTCGCCCAAGCTCACGGTGCGCAGCTTGCGGTGTGCCAGCACCTCGCCTTTGTGCTCTTTGCGAAACTTGCTGTAGGCCTCAAGGGTCATGAGGTTGTCGCGTGTGATGTTGCCTGTGAGTTGCATGTTGAGTTCCTCAAGTGTGATGTGACAAATTAATCGGGTAGGCCGTAGGCCTTGCGCACCAAGGTGAGCGGGTGCGCCAATTCGGGCGCGCCCAAGCCATTGACCTCAAAGCCTTGCGCAATGTGGTGACCACCCAGTGGGCAGTCTGAACTGATGAAGTCGGGCTTGGAGCCATCTTTCATATTGGCCATGGCCTTGAAGACGGGCTTGCCAATCTTCATGGCGGTTTGGTGGCCAAATTTCTTCACGCCGTAGGTACCGGCATGGCCGGAGCAGCGCTCAATGGTGTTGAGCGTGGTTTGCGGAATCATCTTGAGCATTTCTTCCGTCTTGCGGCCAATGTTTTGCACACGGCCATGACACGGGATTTGGTAGCTGATGTTGCCCAAAGGCTTGGGGAATTCTTCCTTGAGCAGGCCGTCGCGCTTGCGTGCCATGAGGTATTCAAACGGGTCCCACATGGCTGTTTGTACAGCCTTGACGGACTCGTCTTTGGGGAACATGAGCGGAATCTCTTGCTTGAACATCAGCGTGCAGCTGGGTACGGCCGACAAGATGGCATAGCCGTCTGCAGCGTACTTGGCCAGCACAGGGATGTTGGCGTCCTTGCTCTTGGCCACGGCGTCCAAGTCGCCCAGCTCCAGCTTGGGCATGCCGCAGCACTGCTCTTTGTTCACGATGACGTATGGCACGTTGTTGTGGTCCAGCACCTTCAGCAAGTCCTGACCGATGCCGGGCTCGTTGTAGTTCACGTAGCAGGTGGAGTAAATGGCCACTTTGCCGGGGGTGCGCTCACCGTTGACCACCGGGTGCGCTGGGCTTTTCTCAGCGCTGGCGCGGAAGGTTTTGGTGGCCAGCTCTGGCAGCCACGCGTCGCGGTCTACGCCTAGGACGTTTTCCATGATGGCGCGCGCAGGCTTGGTTTTGTTGATGGCGTTGACCGCCTGCACCACGACGGGGATACCGGCCAGCATGCCGTGCGTGTCGGTGGATGCGAGCAATTGCTCAGCCTTGCCAACCTCGCCTTTTTTGAACTTGATGGCCTTGGCCCGCAGCATGGTGTGCGGGAAGTCCAGGTTCCATTCGTGCGGTGGCGTGTAGGGGCACTTGGTCATGTAGCACAAGTCGCACATGTAGCACTGATCAACGACTTTCCAGTAGTCGGCCTTGGCCACGCCGTCGACTTCCATGGTGGAGCTGTCGTCGACCAAGTCGAACAAGGTTGGGAACGAGCCGCACAAGCTCACGCAGCGGCGGCAGCCGTGGCAGATGTCAAAAATGCGCTCCAGCTCGTCGTACAACGCTTCTTCGTTGTAAAACTCTGGATTTTGCCAATCCAGAGGGTGGCGGGTTGGGGCTTCTAAGTTGCCTTCACGTGACATGGGGCTCTCCCTTTTAGGTATTGAGTGCGGCGTTTACAAACGACAAATGACAACGACAAGCTGCGAATGACGAATGAAAAATGCCTGATGACAAGTGTTCAGCGAGACGCGCTGCAAGCGGATGCTTACAGCGCGAAACGCTCAAAACTCGCAATTAAAAATTGACGGGTTTACAGCGTGGTAGCGGTTGATTAATCAACCAACTCGGCCAAAGCCTTGGCGTAACGGTTGGCGTGTGAACGCTCAGCCTTGGCCAGGGTTT
>JANREF010000069.1 GCA_030726195.1 Burkholderiaceae bacterium
TTTGCGTTGGTTGGTTGTCAAATTTCTCTCCTAGTCGATTGAACACAGTCACGAGGGCTGCATACGCGAAGACCCTCGGAGCGAAAGCGACCCAAAGACCTGAAGAGAAAACGAACGACAAACCAGCCGATCAACCAACAGGGCGTTGGGTTGAACTTACCGACTTAATATAACAGGGTATCTAATTTCGTGTTTCTAGCTGTGTTATTTCATATAACGAATTGTATTTGTAATATTAAATAGCTACAAATAAGCAGCAAAACCACCAATACGCAGTCAAACACAAGCCTTAGACCCCTAGGCACAACAGGCCTGACCACCATGGGCGACAATAGCGCCATGGCATTCCAACTAGAAGCTCCCTACACGCATGGCCAAGCGGCCAAAACCGCCATTCTTTGGTGTAACTTAGGCACGCCCGACGCGCCCACAGCGCCCGCGCTGCGAAGGTATTTGGGAGAGTTTTTGGCCGACCGCCGAGTCGTCGAAATACCCAAAATCATTTGGATGCTGATATTGCACGGCATCATTTTGCGCATACGCCCCAAAAAATCCGCCGCCAAATACGCCAGTATCTGGACCAGTGACGGCTCCCCGCTGAAGGTCGGCACGCAGGCACAAGCCCGCGCCCTAGAGGTGGTGTTGCGAGCGCAGGGGCACGACATCGCCGTGCACATGGTCATGCGCTATGGTCAGCCCAACATGGCCAGCGTCATGAACCAGCTCAAATTATTGGGTGTGACGCGCGTGTTGCTCATGACCGCCTACCCGCAGTACAGCGGCACCACCACGGCCAGCGTGTTCGATGCCTTCTACAAATGGGCACTCAATGTGCGTTGGGTTCCCGAGCTGCGCTTCGTGAACCAATACCATGACCACCCAGCCTATATTGCGGCTTTGGCGGCCAAGGTCAAGGCCCATTGGGCCGCACACGGCCAAGCCGAGCAGCTGGTCATGAGCTTCCACGGCGTGCCAGAGCGCACCTTGCACCTGGGCGACCCCTACCATTGCCAATGCCACAAAACGGCCAGGTTACTGGCTGAGCATTTGGGCTTGTCTAAAGAACAATACAAAGTCACATTTCAGTCGCGCTTTGGCAAAGCCAAATGGCTGGAGCCCTACACCGAGCCCACTCTCATGGCCATGGCCAGTGGTGGCGTGAAGAGCGTGGACGTGATGTGCCCGGGCTTCACCAGCGACTGTTTGGAAACGCTGGAAGAAATCAACGACGAAGCCCGCGAAGCCTTCATGCACGCGGGTGGCGAACAGTTCAGCTACATCGCCTGCTTGAACGACGACGCCAATTGGATTGAAGGCTTGGCCCACATTGCCAGCGACCACCTGCAGGGCTGGCCCACCAACGTCGCGCACGACACCGCCGCGTTACAGGCCACTCACCAAGCGGCTCGGGACATGGGTGCCAAGCAATAAGCCGGGACACAACGGTGGGTGACGCGTTGCGCATGACCAGGCACATAGACAACCAGCCGACACGGCTTGGTTATTAACCATGGCCAAAGGCAATTCAAGCCCACAACGCAGCGCACGCGGCGCAAGTGAAGACGACGGCGACAGCAAGTGCCGCCTGGACAAATGGCTGTGGGCTGCGCGGTTTTTTAAAACCCGCGCCTTGGCCACCGAAGCTGCCAACAAAGGCCACGTCAAACTCAATGACGCCCTGGCCAAGCCATCACGCGACGTGAAGGTGGGCGACCAAATTGCCGTGCTGATACAGCACAGCACCTGGACGGTGGACGTGTTGGGCCTAAGCACGGTGCGCGCCAGTGCCCCCATTGCCCAAGCGCTGTACAGCGAAACCCCCACATCCAAAGCAACCCGCGAAGCCGCCGCCACGGCCAGACGCCTAGCACCCGAGCCTGCGCAAGCCATCACACAAGGCCGCCCGACCAAGCGCGATCGCCGCGACTTGCAAAAGGCCAGCGGCAAAGGCGCATCCAAAGGCTGGGGTGACCGTTGGGCCGCCAGTGTGGACGACTGACGCGCTGCCAGCGCCCTCCACCCTACAGGCATAAAACCTCGCGTATCAAACCCTGCGCATCAAACCCTGTGCATCACACGCCAAGGGACAAACACCATGGATAACACCTTAGGTGTCTGACCCCCTGTATCCGTGCCCACCTAAGCGACCTGCACCTCAATCGCACCCAGGCCATCGATAGCGGCCAACATCACGTCCCCGGGCACCACAGCAGCCACGCCTGCTGGCGTACCGGTCATGATGAGGTCGCCAGGCTCCAGCGCCTCAAACATGGACAGCTGCGCAATCGACTCGGCAACAGACCAAATGAGCTGATCGATGTTGCTGTCTTGGCGCACGCTGGCGTTGACTTGCAACTGGATACGCGCGTTGTCAATGTGGCCAACAGAATGCACAGTGTGTAACACCCCCATGGGTGCAGATTGTGCAAACGCTTTGCCAAACTCCCATGGGCGACCGGCGTTCTTGGCGGTGTTTTGCAAATCGCGCCGAGTCATATCCAGCCCCACCGCGTAGCCAAACACGTGACTCAACGCATCGGCTGCGGCGATGTCTCGCCCACCCGTTGCAATGGCCACCACCAACTCCACCTCGTGGTGCAAATTGTTGGTTTGTGGTGGGTAGTGCATGAGCGCCGGTGATGCGCAATCCAGCACAGCCTGCGCTGGCTTCATGAAGAAAAACGGTGCCTCGCGCTCAGGATCTTTGCCCATCTCGCGAGCGTGCTCGGCATAGTTTCGCCCCACACAGAAAATACGGTTGACTGGGAAACGCTGTTCACTATCGGCAATGGCCAAAGAGCGCACAGGCGCGGGGGCAAAGCAGTAAGTCATGAATGTGCTACTCGGTTGGGTCGCTGCGGTTGGTAACTCGCAAGTAACCACAGGGGTGAATGAGCTGCCATTATTCACCTACAACATGCCTTGGTACAGACGCCATCGAGGTCGTGCGTCACGCGCACGACACGGCGCACACACCAAGTGTCAATTGGCACAAAGTGCACTACCATCGCCCCATCAACCACCAGCGTCCTCGACCGGCACGGCGCGCTACAACCCAGTTTCAACATGAGTGCTCCCAGCGCCTATATTCGCCCCAGTCTCAACCGCATCGCCGTGCCGATTGTGGGTGAGTTTTTGTTGGGCATCAGCGTGGCCATGGCCGGCTTGTATATGGCCTCACACACGTCGGACGCGGCCGCAGGTGCCTTTGGCCTGACCCAACAAGTGCAGGAAACCTTGGCGGTCATTTTTCGTGTTTTGGCCATTGGCTTAGGCGTGGTGGTGGCACAAAAGCTAGGCGGCAACAACACACCGGCGGCCACCAAAACGGCGTTCCTGGCATTGGGCACCGGCACTTGGTCGGGTGTACTCGCTGCGTTGTGCCTGCTGGTGGGTCACAACTGGATTTTGGACGTACTCAACGCCCCACCGGAAATCGTCCCGATTGCCAGCATCTACATGGTGTTGCTCGCGCCGGCCATGTTGCTAGAGGTGTACAACCTGAGCATGGCAGCCGTGCTGCGCGCGCACCTGTTTGCCAAAGAGTCATTGTTTGTGATGGTGGCTATGCACGGCTCGCACTTGCTGTTGGCCTGGGTGCTGATGCTGGGTATTGGCAGCTGGGGCGGCATGGGCTTGAACGGCTTTGCGGTGGGCTGGCTACTCAGCCGCGTGTTGGGCCTCGCGCTGCACCTGCGTTTTTGGCGCTTGCGCATGGGCTTGGTACCCCAGATGGCGCACTGGTGGCACATGCCAATGGCATCGCTGATGCCGGTGCTGCGTGTGGGTTTGCCCGGCGCGGCCGTGGACTTTTTCTACCGCGTCTCGTTCATGATCTCTATCTCCGCGACCGCCAAATTGGGGGTGGCGGCCTTGGCCACACACTCGTACACGCTGCAAACACTCAAATACGTGTTGCTGATCAGTTTGTCTATCGGCTGGGCCTGCGAAATCATGGTGGGGCGCATGATTGGTGCGGGCCAATTTAAGAACGCTTACAAACTCATCTTGAAAGGCGTGCGCAGCGGCATGGTGGCCTCTGGCGCTTTGGTGTTGGCCGCAGCCATTGGCGCGCCTTGGCTGATGAAACTGTTCACACACGACCCCGACATCATTCGCACCGCCCAGGGCTTGCTGTGGTTGTCGGTGCTGCTGGAGTTGGGCCGCGTGTTCAACCTTGTCGTGATTGGAGGGCTGCGCGCCAGTGGTGACGTGCACTTTCCAGTGGTAGCCAGCATTGCCTCGTTGGTGCTGATTTTGGGCTTGGGCTCTTACTGGTTTGGCCAGTGGTTTGGCTTGTTCGGCATTTGGACCATTTACGTAGTGGACGAGTGCGTGCGCGGCTTACTCATGTGGCGACGCTGGCGCAAGCTGGGTTGGATGCGCCATGCCAAAACAACCGTACGCGGCCTGCGCAACGAGCAAAGCGCCAAAACCGCAACGCAGCTGCTGCACAACTGATCAGGTGCGCAGCACATCCAACACGTCGGAGCGGAACTCGCGCCGGTACAACACCGCCACCACCACAGCACTGGCCAGCATGAAGGCGGTGCTGGAAAATATCCAGCTGATGGCGGCAAAACTCATATAGTAGGCGCGCAAGCCACTGTTGAAGGCCTCGGCGGCCATACCCACCAGCGCGCTGGCGCGCTTGGCATGGCGCTCGCGGTCAAAAGTGCCGTCTTCAAACTTGTGCGGCGCGGGCATAGAGCCAATGGCCAAGGCCACAAAGGTGTACAGCCGCATAGACCAGCTGAAGCGGAAAAACGCGTACACAAAAATACCCACCAACAGCAAAATTTTGAGGTCGAAGACTTCAACAATGGTGGGCTGTGCGAACGGAATTTCACCCACCAGCTCGGTGACGCGGTCGGAGGCGCCCAACAGTGCGAGCAAGCCACCGATGATGATGATGGTGGTACTGGAGAAAAAAGCGGGGGTTGCCGACAGGTTTTGCGTGATCAGGCCGTCCAGCATGCGCGGGTCGCGGTAGGTGGCTTCGCGCAACCAGTAATGGCGGTATTCATTGGTTCTGTGCAGCAGCGTGGTCCCGTCTTGGTGGCCTCGCCCAGCAAACCAAGCGTAGCCCAGCCAAGCGACAACAAACACCAACAGGGCAAGCCAGTCGGTCCAGGGGAGAAATTCAAATACGCGCATGGCCTATGTTAGCCCACAAGGGCGCACGGGCAAGCTGTGCAGGCACGCGGCAAGCGGCGCGAGCAGGCAGGCCCCAGATACGCAAGTGGGAGCAACGGCACACAACAGATACCAGATACGCGCGGGCATACAAGCCATGTGCATCTGTACAGCGATAGCCACAGCCTGCGTCGTGCGTGCGACGCAGGCTGCTCGCTGGCCATGCCCGACCAGCAGTTTGCCTGGTTAGCCGTGCAGCTTGGCGGCCACCTCGGCCACGCGCTTGCCGTAGGCCACAGCGGTATCCAAGTCACCTTGTGGAATATCAGCGGCTGGGCTGGTAGGGCCAACTTGGGCCATCACGCCGCTGTTGGAACCCACACGGTTGATGGTGCCGTCGTTCTTGGCGGGCTGACCCACCCACACCATGCCGTGCTGCATGGACAGTGTGATGAAGTACTGAATGGTGGAGAGTTTGTCACCGCTTGGGCTGGCAGAAATAGTGAAACCACCGGCTACTTTGCCCTCCCAGGTACCGGCAAACCAACGCTTGGAGCTGGTATCCGCAAATTTCTTGAACTGCCATGACGCCATGCCCATGTATGTGGGTGAACCCATGATGATGGCGCTGGCCTCGTCCAACTGCGCCCACTGCGCATCGGTAAGATTGCCATCGGCGTCAATGGCCATCAACTCTGCGTTGGCGCCTTGGGCGACAAACTCGGCAACGCGCTCGGTGTGGCCGTAGCCAGAGTGGAATACAACAACTGTCTTAGACATAGAACATCCTATTTAGAAACAAAAAAACAAAGAACAAATCAAAGAAAAGAAAACGAAAAAAACACAAACCATCAGAGCGAGCAATGGACAGACAGCGTCCCAAGGCGCAACCGCAACCGCAACCACAGCTGCGCGCTAGCCTCTGACAAACGACGGCTCCAAGGTGCCCATATCGCCATCGTGAAACGCCTGCATGTAGTTGGCGATATCTTGGCGCGTATTGCCCGTAAACGGGCCGTGTTGCAGCACGGGCTCACCAATGGGCTTGCCATGGAACATGACGCCATGACAGCCGTCTGGGCCCGCTTGCAGCACCACGTCGTCGCCCACCACTGGCGTGGGCAACACCACGGGGCTCCACACCACCGCAGTGGGTTGGTCCACCACCTGCTCGCCTTGAGCGGTGCGAAACACCAAGCTGCCACTGCGCAGCACAAAAAACACGTTGTGCAAGTTGGGTATGGGCAAACGCAACACGCCATTGGGCTGCACGCTGATGTCCCACATACCCACGCGCGTCGACCACCGCGCGTCGGCGCCAATGGGCGAGGCGGCACTCCCGTCAGGCAGGTCACCCGCCACGGCGGTCAGGTGCACATCACCGTCTTGCATCACAGGCATGTCTGCGCGCTTGACCTTGAAGACCGCTGCGTCTTGGTATTTGTGCTCAGGCGCCATGTCCACAAAGATTTGCAAACCCAACGCGGCGCTACCAGGCTCAGATGGCGTCTCTTCGTGAATGATGCCGCTGCCCGCCTGCGTCCAATGCAAGTCACCTGCCGCAATGATGCTGTCGTCACCCGTGGAATCACGGTTGCGCACGCCACCTGGCGAATCCGCAAACAACAAAGTAATGGCGCTCATGCCGCCGTGCGGGTGTGGCAAAAAATACGACTGGGGCATGCTGAACGCATCAATACCCAAAAATGGATCAATCAGACGCTGGGGCTCCACACGCAACATGTAGGCAAACGTTGACGCGTCAAAGGCATGCGTTGGCATGGCCACCAGCCGAGCAACAGGGCGAATAGAGCGAGAGGCATGCATGGTGAAATCCTTGGTGTGCGCTTGGCTTGTTGTGTGTTGTGGTGTGTCGCCGTATGGCGTTGCGGCGGGCTGTGCTGTGTGGCTGGGTGCGCTTGGCCGCGTGCATTGTGACGCCCAAGCGCCACAGCTTACGCGTGCAAATCAAACAGCAACACCTCGGCACCAACGCCGTTGCTGAAATCCAAACCAGCCTCGTCGGCCACCATCAAGCCATCGCCTTGCTGTAACTGATGGCCGCCCACTTGAATGCTGCCCTGAACCACTTGCACGTAAGCCTTGCGCGCCGGGTTCAGCGTCACGGTGGCGGATTCACCAGCGTCAAACAAACCGGCCCAGATACGTGCGTCACTGTGAATGGTCACGGCACCGTCCGCGCCGCTGGGGTCCGCCACCAAACGCAATCTGCCGCGCTTGTCTGCCTCTGAGAAATGTTTTTGCTCATAGCCGGGCTGCACGCCTGCGGTGTGCGGCAACAGCCAAATTTGCAAAAAATGTGTTTCGCTGTTGGCCGCGTGGTTGAACTCACTGTGGCGAACCCCTGTGCCTGCACTCATGCGCTGCAGGTCGCCCGGTGGAATGCTGGTGCCGTTGCCAATGTCGTCCTTGTGCGCGAGTTCACCAGAGATGACGTAGCTCACAATTTCCATGTCGCGGTGGCCGTGCGTACCAAAACCCATGCCTGCGGCAATGCGGTCTTCATTGATCACGCGCAGGTTGCCCCACCCCATGAACCGGGGATCCATGTAATCGGCAAACGAGAAGCTGTGCTGGCTCTTGAGCCAGCCGTGGTCGGCTTGTCCGCGCTGGGCTGCAGTTCTGACGTACAACATGTTCAACTCCTTGATGTGGTGGGCGATTTAGTTTCAAACGATGATCACAGTGTGCCCGCCGGAGCCGACATTGAGGGTGAAATGGCTTGATGTCACCATTCAAATAATTTGCACGATAATTACCCTGAAATGCAAAATCAACGAAGCGCGCTGTCCACAGACAACTTACACATGCTCACCACCATTGCCAGCAGCGGCAGTATGGCGGCGGCAGCCAGGCGCTTGGGCGTGGTGCCCAGCGCCCTGAGTTACCGCTTGCGTCAAATGGAAGACAACTTAGACGTTTTACTGGTAGACCGCGCCAGCCGCCGCGCACAACTCACGCTGGCGGGCACCGAACTGTTGCGTGCCAGCGAGCACTTGCTCAATGAACTGGATGCGGTGGCACAACGCGTCAAACGCGTGGCCACAGGCTGGGAGGCGCAACTCATCATCGTGGCCGACGGCCTGATCAACACCAACACGGTGTTTGAATTGTTCGAGCGCTTTTACGAGCTGGGTGCACCCACGCAACTCAAGCTGCGCGTTGAGACCATGACGGGCACGACAGAGTCGCTGTCCAGTGGCCAGTCAGACTTGGCGCTGGGCATTGTGTCTGAAGCCGCACAATATGCGGGTGTACGCAGCGCGCCTCTGGGCCAAATTGAGTTTTTATTCGCCGTCGCGCCCCACCATCCCTTGGCCCGAGTGGACGTGCCGCTGAGCAACGCGCACCGCCTGGCGCACCGCGCGGTGGTGGTGGCCGACAGCGCAGCCAGAGGCCCGGGCCAAACCGTGGGCATTTTGCAGGGCCAAGAAGTGCTCACCGTGCCCACCATGGCGCACAAACTGCAAGCCCAGCTCAGAGGCTTAGGTTGTGGCTACTTACCGCAACCGCTGGCACAACCCTTCATCGATGCCGGTCAGCTGGTGGTCAAGGCTGTCGATCAGCCTGCACGCATTGCACGCATGGCCTACGCTTGGCGCAACCCCATCAGCGCCGCGCCGGGTCAAGCGCTGTCGTGGTGGTTGGCACAACTCAAATCCAGCGCCACGCGCGACGCATTGGTCGGCCTGCGCCTGGCTGCTGCGGCCCAACCCACAGGTTCATACAGGGCCGCCAAACCCACCGTTTAAAATACACGCTTGGGCGCACCAGCCAACGCCGCTCGCGATGCCGCGCCACACGCACGAAGTGCTGTCAGCCAAGCCGACAAGCCTTGAGCTTGCCAGGCGTGTTGCGCAGTAGTGGGGCTTTGGTGGGGCTGCAGTGGGGCTGTGGGGGGCTGTGGATAAACCATCAACCACGCTGCGCACACAGCACTCGCTGGCCTAAACCAAGCGGCCCAAACCAATCGACCTAAACCAATTGAACTAAACCAACTGGCCTCATTCAACTGGCCCAATTCAACTCGCCTTAGCCAACCGGCTGT
>JANREF010000070.1 GCA_030726195.1 Burkholderiaceae bacterium
GGGGTGACCCAAGGCAATCGCGCCGCCGTTGACGTTGAGGCGATCGGCGGGGATACCCAAGCGGTCGCGGCAGTACAGCACCTGCACGGCAAAGGCTTCGTTGAGTTCCCATAAGTCGATGTCGTTGACCGTCAAACCCAGTTTTTTCAGCACCTTGGGCACCGCAAACACGGGGCCAATACCCATTTCATCAGGCTCACAACCCGCAACCGCAAAGCCCAAAAAGCGGCCCAGCGGCTTGAGGCCGCGCTGGCTCACCAGCTTTTCGTTCATAACCACGCACGCGCCCGCACCATCTGAGAACTGGCTGGCGTTGCCCGCTGCCACCACGCCACCGGGCATGGCACTGCGAATACCAGACACCGCCTCCAGCGTGGTGCCTTCGCGAATACCTTCGTCGTGCTCCACGGTGACTTGCTTGGTCAGCAGGCCCAACTTTTTATCGGCCACACCAGCGGTGACGGTGATGGGCGCAATTTCATCGGCAAACAAACCGGCGGCACGCGCGGCGCTGGCGCGCTGCTGGCTGTTGGCACCGTACTCGTCCATGGCATCGCGCGAAATGTTGTAACGCTTGGCCACTTGCTCGGCGGTTTGCAACATGCTCCAGTAAATTTCAGGCTTTTGCTTGGCCAAGGCCAAGTCGTGAATCATGTGCAAGTTCATTTCTTGTTGCACACAAGAAATGCTTTCCACACCACCGGCCACAAAGGTGTCGGCTTCGCCAGCAATCACGCGCTGGGCGGCCAAAGCAATGGTTTGCAAGCCCGATGAGCAAAAACGGTTCACCGTCATGCCGGAGACTTCCACAGGGCAGCCCGCCTTGATGGCGATTTGGCGCGCGATGTTGGCGCCGGTTGCGCCCTCGGGGTTGGCACAGCCCATGATCACGTCTTCAACCTCTGCGGCCTCAATGCCGGCACGGGCAATGGCCTGCGCGACAGCGTGTCCACCCAGGGTTGCGCCGTGCGTCATGTTGAAAGAGCCTTTCCAGCTTTTGGCCAAAGGCGTGCGTGCAGTAGAAACAATCAATGCGGATGTCATAGCGTTAATCCTTGTTTGCGCGCTGCGGCCAGGGCCGCAACTCAAAATAATGTGTGTGGTGTTGAAACCGGGGCACCGGTTGGACCGGTGACCTTGGTTGGTCTCAGCTTGGTTGGGGTCGGTGGGGTCGGTGGGGGTTGTTTGCGGTGTCAAGCGCGGGAATGTGAACCCCCGAAGCGCCTGACACCTGCATGGCTCAGTCCGTAAACGACTTGCCTTGCTCCACCAAGCGCGCCAACAAAGGGGCGGGCTTCCAGAACGTGGCGTCGTCTTGTGGGTTGGCCGCAAACTGGTGCATGCGCTGCACCACGTTGAACAAACCGTACTCGTCTGCGTAGCGCATGGGGCCACCACGCCACAGCGGGAAGCCGTAGCCGGTGAGGTACACCATATCGATGTCGCTGGCCTTGCTGGCAATGCCCTCTTCCACAATGTGCGCGGCTTCGTTGACCAGTGAGAACACCAAACGGTGAACAATCTCGTCGTCGCTGATGCTGCGCACGGGCGTACCCAACGCCGCGCGGTGCTTGGCAATCATCTCTTCGACCAAGGCGCTTGGAATAGCCTTGCGTTGGCCCGGCGCATAGTCGTACCAGCCAGCGCCTGTTTTTTGGCCGTAGCGGCCCAGCTCGCACAACAAGTCGGCGGTTTTGCTGTAGGTCAAATTGGGCTTTTCTATGGCGCGGCGCTTGCGAATGGCCCAGCCAATGTCGTTGCCCGCCAAGTCGCCCATGCGGAATGGGCCCATGG
>JANREF010000071.1 GCA_030726195.1 Burkholderiaceae bacterium
GCGATCGTCCACACTGCCCCCTAAGCTGCGTCCCTGCTGCTTTTCAGTGGTATTTGCGTTGCATTTACGCTGCGTTCAAACCACCTCCAAACGCGGGGACACGTCAGCCCATGCCCGCATGTGCAGGCGCTTGCAAGCCCGCCACTGCACCCAGCTGCCCCAGCTTGTTCAAGTGCGTTGAGGCGTGTTGAGGCGCGTTGTGTTGTGTCGAGGTGTGTTCAAGCGCTCGCTCATACCGCAGCAGGCAGCGCCACAGCCGTGCTGAATTTGGCGCGTTTCAGGCTGAAAAATGCCTTCACGTTGCGCACGTTGGCGTGGGCGGTGAACAGGGTTTGAGCCATGGTCAAGTAGGCCGGCATGTCGGCGGCTTGCACCACCAAACAAAAGTCTGGCCCAGGGCTGGTGCGGTAGCACTGCTGCACGCCGGCGTGGGCGCACACCATGGCCTCGAAGGCGTCTAAATGCTCGGCGCCTTGTTGGTCTAGGCTCACTTCCACAATGGCGCTGATGCCCGCCCCCGCAATGCGTCGCACCGCGTCGGTGTTCAGTATGGCCACCTGTCGCTCCACCATGCCCGCGTCCACCAAGCGCTTCACCCGGCGCAGCGCCGTGGCCGGTGACAAGCCCAGCTTGGCCGCCAAGGCCGCATTGCTCAGGCTGGCGTCGGTTTGCAACTGAGCAAGCAGCTGCAAGTCGGTGCTGTCGCAGGTGAGTGTGTGTGCGCCCGTGTGGGTGGGCTCGCTGGCATGCGGTGGGGTGTTGAAGCTTGATATTGCGTTACTCATTGTTTCATTATCTGTTTATTCATGAAATAAAAAACCACTTTGATGTTTATGTGAAATATTCATTCATAAATATGTCTATTTTGAATGCATATTTTCCATGTGCACACCTACACTGCGTGGCAATAACAACATCTTTTCTGATGAAGGACTGTCTATGTGCGGCATTGTTGGCGCGGTTTCTAAGCGCAATATCGTTCCCGTTTTGGTGCAAGGCTTGCAGCGCTTGGAGTACCGTGGCTATGACTCGTGCGGCGTGGCCGTGCATGCCAATGGCTTGCAGCGCAGCCGCAGCACCTCACGCGTGGCCGACTTGTTGGCGCAGGTGAGCGACAGCGGCATGACCGGTGGCACCGGCATTGCCCACACCCGCTGGGCCACACACGGCGCGCCTGCTGTGCACAACGCACACCCGCACTTCAGTCACGGCCCTGGCGTTGACGCCAGCGCCGATGCGCCCGAGCGCGCAGGCCGCATTGCACTGGTGCACAACGGCATCATTGAAAACCACGACGAGCTGCGCGACGCTTTGCAAGCCAAGGGCTATGTGTTCACCAGCCAAACCGACACCGAGGTGATTGCCCACCTCATGGACTCGCTCTACAACGGCGACTTGTTTGAGGCCTTGCAAGCCACGGTTGTGCAGCTACAAGGCGCTTACGCCATTGCCGCCTTCCACAAAGACGAACCGCAACGCGTGGTGGGTGCGCGCTACGGCTCACCATTGGTGCTGGGTGTTGGCACCACGCCCGACGCCGACGAGTACTTCTTGGCCAGCGACGCCATGGCACTGGCCGGTGTGACCGACCAAATTGTGTATCTGGAAGAGGGCGACCACGTGGACCTGCAGCTGGGCAAATACTGGATCGTGAATGGGCAAGGCCAGCGCGTTGCGCGCGAGGTCAAAACCGTGCTGGCCCACAGCGGCGCGGCCGAGCTGGGCCCCTACCGCCACTACATGCAAAAAGAAATCTTCGAGCAGCCGCGCGCCATTGCCGACACGC
>JANREF010000072.1 GCA_030726195.1 Burkholderiaceae bacterium
TGGCTGATGTCGCTTCGCGCAAGCAAGTGCTCGTGTACGCGAACGGCGCGGTCGTAGTCGCCACGGCGGCGAAACAAATTACCCAGCGCGAAATGCAGCTCGCTGGTCTCGGGGTCGTGTTGTACGGCCTCTATGAAGGCGTCAATGGCTTGGTCTTGCTGCTCGTTGAGCAAAAAATTCAGGCCGCGGAAATAAGCTTTGGGTGCGCGTTGTTCAGAGCGTCGCCATTGGCGTACATCCAGGCGCGAGGCTAGCCAGCCTAGAGCGAATGTGAGCGGCAAGGCCCACAGCAGCGTGGTGACATCAAACGCCCAGTTCATCGTTTGCAACGCCTTTCAGTGAGCGGTTGGCCGTTGAGCCTGTGACCGAATCGGTGCGCGCGCCAGACGGCGGCGCTTCTGACAGGGCATTGGGTTGTGGGTGTTGCTTGGCTTGCTGTTTGGTGTAGAGCTTGGCCAACTTGCGCGCGCGCAGCCACACGGGCAGCATGGCCAGTACGCCAAACACAGTGCCCAATACAAACGCGCCGGCCACAGCCCACACCAGCGGCGTGTGCCATGTGGCACCGGGCAGCACGTACAGGTCTACCGCGTGTTGGTTGTTGAGGGCGAATGCCAACACAGCCAAAAACACCACGATGCGAACAAACCAGAATATGACTTTCATATGTGCTTTCACTGAATGGGTAAGCCAGTAGCGGTGGCTGTGGGGCGGCTCACTCTAAACTATTTGGAGTCCGCCACAGCATGCCGTGCTGCCATTCTAGGTGGGTGCTGGGCCAGCACCCTTAATTGGTCAGACGAAGGCGTATTAAGCGCCGTCTTTTGCAGGCACGTCAACGGCCATGCGCAGGCCTTTGCCTGGTTTGAAGTGGGGTACGCGCTTTTCGGGAATGTCGACACGCTCGCCAGAGCGTGGGTTGCGGCCTACGCGTGCGGGGCGGTGGTTGACTGTGAAGCTGCCAAAACCACGTATTTCAATGCGGTGGCCTTTGACCATGGCCTCACCCATGGCATCCAACATGGTGCGCACGGCTTGCTCGGCATCGCGGTGTGCCAGTTGGCTGAATCGTTCAGCCAGTGCATCAACCAAATCACTGCGTGTCATAACGGGTCGCTCTCGTTTTATTCTTCTTATGGTTCTAACAATGCAGCTGTGCTGCAGGGACAAAAAAGCCCGCGAAGTTGGCGCTCAGTGCGTCAAGCCTCGCGGGCTTATAGCTTAGTCGCGTGAGCGATTAGCTGTTGTCACCACCGTCCAACTTGGCGCGCAGCAAAGCACCCAAGCTGGTTGTGCCTGCGCTAGCAGCAGACTGCTGGCTCAGGTTAGACATGGCTTCTTGTTGGTCAGCCTGGTCTTTGGCACGGATAGACAGCTGGATGTTGCGGGTCTTGCGATCCACGTTCACCACAACAGCTGTCACTTCGTCGCCTTCTTTCAACACAGAGCGTGCATCGTCAACGCGGTCGGCGCTGATTTCGCTGGCGCGCAAGTAGCCCACCAAGTCATCGCCCAAGTCGATTTCTGCGCCCTTGGCGTCAACCGTCTTGACCTTGCCGGTCACGGTTTGACCTTTGTCGTTCACAGATGTGAAGGTGGTGAAGCTGTCGTCGTCCAACTGCTTGATACCCAAGCTGATGCGCTCGCGCTCAACGTCGATGGCCAACACAACGGCTTCCACTTCTTGGCCCTTCTTGAAGTTGCGCACTGCAGCTTCGCCTGGCTCTGTCCATGACAGGTCAGACAAGTGAACCAAACCGTCGATGCCTGAGGCCAAGCCCA
>JANREF010000073.1 GCA_030726195.1 Burkholderiaceae bacterium
GGCGTACATGGGGCGAATGCCAATGACCGAGGCGGCCACGTCCATGTCGCGAATGGCCATCCACTCCCGTCCGATGTGCGAGCGCACCAAGTTTTTGGCCAACAAGGCAAACACGGTCAGCATACCCAGGCAGAACAAGTATTTGTCTACGGGTGAGTCGATGACCCAGTTGAAGATGTGCAGGTTGGACACCGATACCGAGCCCGATGGCGTGTTGTTGGTGAACCAGCCGATACGCAGAAATGCCCAGTCGCAAAAGAACTGTGCGGCCAGTGTGGCCACGGCCAGATACAAGCCTTTGACACGCAAACTGGGAATACCAAACACCATGCCGACCAGGGTGGCAAAGAAACCGCCTGACAACATAGCCACGATCAGCGGCATGCCGTCGATACGCACGTAGGTGTTGTAGGCCGCATAGGCACCCACGGCCATGAAGGCGCCTGAGCCCAGCGAAATTTGGCCACAGTAGCCAACCAATATGTTCACGCCCACGGCGGCCAGCGCCAAAATCAGGAACGGAATCAAGATGGCGCGCATCATGTATTCGTCCGCAATGAGGGGCACTGCAAAAAATGCAAAGGCCACCATGCCCAGCACGGCCCACTTGTCTTGTGCAATGGCAAATATTTGCTGGTCAGCTGCGTAGCTGGTTTTGAATTGACCGTTTTCTCTGTAAAACATGTGCGTAATCTCTAGGTGTTGTGCAGGGGAGTGCGCGTTTACACGCGGTCAATGATTTTTTCGCCAAACAGGCCTTGTGGGCGGAACATCAAGACGATGAGGGCCAGCATGTAAGCAAACCAAATTTCGATGCCGCCGCCGATGAAGCTGCCCAAATACACTTCGGACAACTTTTCGCCAACGCCGATGATCAAGCCGCCAATGATGGCGCCGGGCACCGAGGTCAGGCCACCCAAAATAATCACGGGCAGGGCTCGCAAAGCCACGGTTGTGAGCGAGAACTGCACACCCAACTTGGAGCCCCAAATCATGCCGGCCACCAGCGCCACAATACCGGCCACGCACCATACGATGACCCAAATGCGGTTCAGCGGGATACCAATGCTTTGTGCGGCTTGGTGGTCGTCGGCAACGGCGCGCAGTGCGCGGCCCGTTTTCGTGCGGTTGAAAAACAGCGACAAGGCCACCACCAATGTGGCCGCGATGAGGGCAGCAAACAAATCTTCTTGGCTGATGAGGACACCGCCGTCAAAGGTGTCTTGCATCAAAAACACCGGATCTTTGGGCATGCCAATGTCGATTTGGTAGATGTCGCTGCCAAAAATGGACTGGCCCAAACCGTCTACGAAGTAGCTGATGCCCAAGGTGGCCATCAGCAGCGTGGTGCCTTCTTGGTTCACCAAATGGCGCAGCACCAAGCGCTCTACCAGCCAGGCCAGACAGAACATCAAAATGGCGGCCACGATGAAGGCCAGCAAGTTGGCGACCAACAAGCTGTCTATGCCTGTCCAGTTCGGAATCCATTCTGCGAAGCGCGCCATGGCCAGGGCTGCGAACAGCACCATGGCACCTTGTGCAAAGTTGAACACGCCAGAGGCTTTGAAGATGAGCACAAAGCCCAGCGCGACCAGCGAGTAAAGCATGCCAGCCATGAGGCCGCCAAAGAGGGTTTCTAAGAAAAATGCCATGATGATTCAGTGCTCGTGGTGAATATCGGTTGCGTAGGTGGGTACAGCGAAGCGGGGTTTAGTGACTGGTGCCCAAGTAGGCGCTGATCACGTCTTCGTTGGCGCGCACTTCTTCGG
>JANREF010000074.1:0-3381 GCA_030726195.1 Burkholderiaceae bacterium
GCGTGGCGCCAGCCGTGGCGCATGGTGGCCAAGTCGTCTAATGACTTTTGCGCCTGTTTGTCTGCCAGCTGGCGCTGGGCTTTTTTCTCGCGCTCCACCAGCTTCTTCATTTTTTCTTGCTCAATGTAGGCGGCTTTGAGCTGCTGGTTGAGTGCGAAAACGACGCTGGCGTAGCGCATGTAGTTGGTTTCGGCCGTCACGGCAACGCCGCTGAGCTGACTCAAAAATTGACGGCAATTCACGCTGTCGGCCAAGGTGCCGCTGCGCTCCAATTCGTGTTGTTTGGTGCGGTATTCAGACACCATGTTGGTCACACGCATCAACTGGTCTTTGAGTTGCTGCTCGTGGTCTTTCGCCGCGCGCAGCTTGGCCTCCAGCTCGACCACGCGTTTTTGTGCCTGCTCTGCCAACACGGGCCATGCGCTGGTCACCTGCGTCATGCTCCAGGCCCCATCACACTGGCGAGCATGGACTGCGACATGTCATAAGCCACCTCGTCGTGCATGCCTTGCTGCAAGTAACTCACCATGGCTGCGTGCAGCGCAATGGCTTGGTCCAGCTCGGGGTTGGTGCCACTGTCGTAGGCACCGACCTGAATCAAATCACGGTTTTGTTGGTACAGCGTCCACAGCCGCCTGAAGCGGTTGGCTCGCTTCAAGTCCTCGGGCGACAACAGGTTTTGCATCACACGCGAGATAGAGCCGGTCAAGTCAATGGCTGGGTAATGCGCCGCGTCGGCGAGACTGCGTGACAGCATCACCTGCCCGTCCAGCGAGGCGCGTGCAATGTCCACAATCGGGTCGTTGCCGTCGTCACCTTCGGCCAGCACGGTGTAAATGGCCGTGATGGACCCAAAGCCGTTGCGCCCCACACCGGCGCGCTCTATCAAATTGGGCAGCAACGCAAACACCGATGGCGGGTAGCCTTTGGCAGTGGGCGGCTCACCCACGGCCAAGCCAATTTCGCGCTGCGCGTGTGCCACACGCGTGAGGCTGTCCACCAGCATGAGTACGTTTTTGCCTTGGTCTCGGAAGTACTCTGCAATCACGTGGGTCAGGTGCGTGGCCTTGAGGCGCAGCACCGGTGAGACGTTGGCAGGTGCCGCGACCAACACCGACTTGGCCAGACCCTCAGGGCCTAATGATTCGTTGATGAAGGCTTGCACCTCACGTCCACGCTCGCCAATGAGGCCAATCACCACCACATCGGCTTTGGTAAAGCGTGTGAGCATGCCCAGCAATACACTCTTGCCGACGCCAGAGCCTGCAATCAGGCCCAAGCGTTGGCCACGGCCGACGGTCAGCACGCCGTTGATGGCTTTAACGCCCACGTCCAGCACCGAGTCGATGGGGCCGCGCTCCATGGGGTTGAGCGGCCTGCCGTGCAGGCTGAGGCGATCGCGGCACACGGGTGCAGGCTTGCCATCCAAGGGTTGGCCACGCCCGTCAATGACGCGGCCCAGCAACTCGGGGCCAAGCTGCACTTGTGCAACGGTACTGATCACGCGCACCAACGCGCCCGGGCCAATGCCAGCGGGCTCGGTGAAGGGCATTAAAAACAGGGTTTTGTCGTTGAAGCCCACCACCTCGGCTTCAATGCGTGTGCCTTCGGAACCAATGACTTCGCACACCGCGCCCAACGGCGCCATAACACCGCGCGTCTCCAGCGTGAGGCCCACAGAGCGCACCAAGGTGCCCGTGCGCTCAGGCTCGGGGCTGTGCACGCGTTGCAAGTCTTTGGCAATAGCAGCGCTGAAATCAAGTGGGGTCATGTTGGTCTACTGGCCCACTGTTGCTGTTGCTGTTGCTGTTGCTGTTGCTGTTGGTGTTGTCGTTGTCGTTGTCGTTGCCTGCATTAAGCGCTGGGTCCACACCAGGCGCTTGAATCACACCAAGTGGCTGATCACCGTCAGATGCGTGCTCGGCCTGGACTTCGGGCGCTTGCGCCGACTCAAGTGGGGCAACCGTTTGTGATGTACCGCTGTCCAAGCCGTAACTGGTGGGCTCATCGTCCAAGGCATCGGCTGCGCTCATGGCGTCTAGGCCAGTCATGCGGTCCGGCGCCGTGGTGTCCATCATGGTTTCCATGCGTGCAGCGGGATCGGCCTCATCAACCGCACCACCCGAATCACTGCGAATCGGTTGCGCAGCCTGACCCGTGTCCTGCGCTGCAGAAGCCGCTGTTCGCTGTGCTGCCACCTCTTGCGCATCTTCTGTGCCTTGCATGCGTTGCAGCACCGACGCTTGGCCGCCCCACTGCGCGCCTTGTTTGAGCGCTTGGCTGTGGGCACGCCACTGGCTGGTGTCAATGAGCAGCTCGTCGGCCAAGTGCGACAAGCGGTTGTCAATCAGGTCTTGAATCACAGCGTCGTTGTTGGTCACCCGCACGCTGCCGCGCAGCATGGCCTTGTCGGCCACCATGACCACGCCTGCGCCCAGCTGCTTGGCGTCTGCGCCGAGTTGGGCCATATCGTCGGGGTGCAAAGCCACGCGCACGCGCTTGGCCGGGTTGTCCAAATGCTCCAGCGCGGCTTGCACCAAGCGCTCGATAGCGGCACTGCCCAGCATCAACTCGCCACGCACCAGCTCTTCGGCCAAGTGCAAGGCCAGACGCTTGAGCGGCTCGAAGTGCTGCACCGGGTCGTCGTTGAGCGTGCTGATACCGCGCGCTGCCTGCGCCAAGGCCGACAAGGCTGTGGCCAGCTCGGCTTGCGCGGCGCTGTGGCCGGCTGCCTCACCTTCCGCCAAGCCCTCGCTCAGGCCTTGAGCATGGCCTGCATCAAACGCGTCTTGCTTGAGCTGCGCCAAGGCATCTGCATTCAAGTCCATTGCATCAGACGTGTTGCTTGTCGCGGCCTGCTGTTCATCGTCTACAGACAGCTCGACAAACGGCTCGACAGACTCTTGGCCTTGACCGTGACCTTCGCCTTCGCTCAGCTCTTGCGTTTTATTGTGATGGTCGCCTTGCGGTTGTGTGGACCTTACCGCCTCATCCGCCGCTTTGGCCGCGTCGGTTGTGGCAACAGGTGCTGCAGCGGGCGCGGTGTTCTCGTTGCGGTTCTGCGCACCACCGGTCTCACTGTCTGTGTCGGCATCAGGCGCGTCATCCGCCACAAAGTCTTGCGGCTGCTCCGATACGGGGCTGCCATGCGCATCGACGTGGTGTTGCGGCGTGAGCGCAGCAATTTCTGCGGCGCTCAGCACCACCGGCTGCCATGTGGCAAAGCTGCTCGCACGCACATCCCAGGGCTGCTTCTCGTAGTCCACGTTGGGGTCTAGCCGACGCTTGAGCGTTGGGCTGTCGGCCCAAGTGCGCTTGGGCGCATGGGGGTAGGCGTTAGACAAAGTCATCACCACGTCCCACCAGCATCAGTTCGCCAGC
>JANREF010000074.1:3481-8992 GCA_030726195.1 Burkholderiaceae bacterium
TTTTGCGTCAAGTCCGGGTCGAGATCGGTCAAGCCCTTCATCACGCTGGACTCCAAGTCCACCTTGGTGAAGTTCATGATCTTGGCTGCGGCCTTGATACCGCCAAAGCTCGAGGACTTGGCCGATGAGTTGTTGGAGAACTGCGACTTCATGATCGACTCCAGCTCTTCCATGGCAGACGGCTGCACCGTCTCCAAGCTGGCCACGCGCTGCATGATTTCGGCGCGCTGCGCGGGATCTAAAAATGCCAACACATCGGCGGCCACGTCGTACTCGAGCACCGACAAAATGATGGCCGTGACCTGTGGGTGTTCGCCGCGAATCATCTCGGCAATCGAGCGTGCGTCCATCCACTTCAAAATTTCCAAGCCCTTGCTGCCTTGGTTGGGCATGATGCGGCCCAACACCGAAGCCGCCTTGTCGGGACCCAGTGCGCGCTTGAGCACCTTCTCCACGTAGTCGCTGGTGCCCAGGCCCAAACTGGTTTGCTTTTTCAAGGTGGCCACAAATTCGTCCAGCACCACGTTCACAGCTTCTTGTGACAAGTCGGACAACGACACCATGGCGCCGCCCAGGGCTTGCACCTCTTTGGGGTTCAAGTAACGAATGATGTCTGAGGCTTGCTGCTCACCGAGCAACAACACCAACACGGCGGCGCGTTGCGTGCCACTGAGTTCGGCCAATTCTTCGACCAAGGCGTCGGTCATGGGCACCTCAGCGGGCTTGAGCGCCTCCGCTGCTGCGTCCTTGCCTTTGCCGTCTTTGCCCTTGGCGTCTTTGTCGCCCTTCTTCTTGTCGTCTTTTTTCTTGTCGTCTTTTTCAGCCATGATGTGTCAATCCTTCGTTGTTCTTGGTTACAGACTGCATTAAGACGCTTTGATCATGCGCTTGAGCACGTTGGCCACACGGCCTGAGTCCTCGGCCACCAGCATCCTGATGAGGGCCACTTTGTCGTCGTAGGTGTTGGCCGTATCGAGCATGTCGGCAGAGATACTGGACTTCTTGGGGCGCAGCTTGGCTTTGATGTCTTCCAGGCTCTCGCCCTCGCCGATTTGGATCATGTTCATGTCCTCCTCGCTCAGCTCGCCGTCCGGCGTCTTGCCGCCAGCGGCTGCCGCTTGGGCCATGACTTCTTCCGGTGTTGGGCCAATCAAGTTCTTGATCACTGGGCGCACCACGATGATGAGGAACACCAGCAACAGCACGGTCATCAAGCCAGACTTGAAGCTGTTGATCACAGTGTCGTCTTGGTACCAAGGCACCAATGGCTCAAGCGGTGCCACAGGCTCAAAGCGTGCGGGCATGAGGGTCACGTTGTCGCCACGGGCTTCGTTGTAGCCCACCACACCGCGCACCAAGTTGAGCATGCGCTCCAACTCTTGGTCGGTGTAAGGCACAGAGGTGGGGTCGCCTGGCTTGGGCTCAGCACCCTCGGCCAATACGACTGGACGCTCATTGATCACAACCGCCACCGTCATGCGGCTCACGCCGCCCTGCGCATTTTTGACGTGCTGCACCGAGCGGTCTAGCTCATAGTTGCGCGTGGTGCGGCTGGACAACACGTCGGCGGTGCCTGTGGTGCCTTCGCCCGGCGTGATGCCGGTGTTTTGGGTCACGCTGGCGTTGGCCGGTGGCACATTGGTGGTCGAACCTGGCACGCCAGCGGCTTCCATTTTGCCGCCACGGTCTTGTGCCATCACTTCAGAGCGGGTGCGTGGGCCGTTGCCGCCACGGTCGTAGTCTTCCGTGGTGCTTTCAATTTGGGTGAAGTCCAAGGTCAGGTTCACTTGCGAGCGCACATTGGCCTCGCCAACGACAGGCGACAAAATTTCCACCACGCGGTTGCGCAGCAAGTCTTCTTGCAAGCGCTTGTGATCCGATTGCGCCGAGGTCAAGCCCAGTGGCGCCGTGTCTGGCGACTTGGTCATCAGGTTGCCGAAGTTGTCCACCACGGTCACGCTTTCGGGCAATAGGTAAGGGATGCTGCTGGAGATGAGGTGCACGATGGCTTGCACTTGCCCTTCGCTCACGCTGCGGCCCGCGTAGCGGGTGATGACCACAGACGCCTTGGGCGGTGTACGGTCGCGCACAAACACGCTTTGTTTAGGTGTGGCCAAATGCACGCGGGCGTGCTGCACGCCAGAAATTTGGCTGATGCTGCGCGCCAGCTCTTGTTCAATGGCTGCGTTGTAACGCGCTTGCTCCATGAACTGGCTGGTGGTCATGGCATTTTGTTCGTTCAAAGCGCTCAAGCCAGAAATAGGTTCTTTGGGTATGCCTTGACCGGCTAAGAAAATGCGCGCTTCGTGAAAGCGCGACTGCGGCACTTTGAGGCCGCCAGTGACTTCGTCGATTTCGGGGCTGAAGCCGCTTTGCTTCAAGCTGTCGTAAGCGCTTTGCAAATCTGCACCTTGCAAGCCTGGCAGCAATGCACGGGTCTGTGGTGCTTGCATCCAGCTGTAGGCCAAGGCCAACACCACCACGGCCATCAATGCCACAATCGCCGGCAGCGATTTGCGCACTGCGGGCTGCTGCAATATTTGCTTGACCTGCACCAGCGGGCCACCGCCCACCACCATGCCGGTGCCCGGCCCCATACCACCTTGGCCTGCACCGCCTTGCGCGTTGTTGGCGTCTTGGCCCGTGGTGGTCATGGCGCTGCCATTGGCCACAGCGGGCATGTTGTTAGGTGTAGCGGCACCGAATCCGGTCGGGCTCATTGTGGCGGCTGCTGTACTCATGATCTCTTGTCCTTACCTGTTTGTGCTGGCGTAGCGCTTGTGTGTCAGTGCTGGGAAATGGCTTAAACAGGCATGTTTAAGATGTCTTCATAGGCTCTGAGCACTTTGTTGCGCACCTGCAAGGTGGCCTCGAATGCCAGAGACGATTTCTGCATGCCCATGACCACGTCGGTCAAAGGCACGTCTTCGCCGCGCTCAAACGCGTTTTGCAAACTGCGTGAGGCTTGCTGCGTTTCGTTGACGTTTTGCACCGCATTGCGCACCGCGTCCATGAAGCTGGGCTTGTCGCTGCCTTGGACTTGGTTTAAACCGAAGTTGGGCTGGGCGTTGTTGACGCCAGTGCCCTGTTGGGCTTGGGCCTGCGCGCTTTTAAGCGTGGCCAACATAGAGGCGATGTTGGCGGAAGATGTGGCTTTTTCAATCATGTCTGTATTCCCTTGGCTTTACAGGCTTGCACCAGCGAGGCTCACACCACGCTCGCGCAACTGCGCCAGTTTGTAACGCAATGTGCGTGGGCTGATACCCAGCACCTTGGCGGCTGCCATGCGGCTGTCTGTGCTTTGCAAAGCTGCAGCAATCACTTGGTGCTCGCTTTGTTTCATCGCGTCTTGTAAGTCAGCTGGCATGCTGCTCGGTGTGGGCGCCATGTTGGACATGGGTGCGCCAAACGCACCACCGACAACAGCTGTGTTGGCTGTACTTGCGGGCACACTGGGCTCCAACGCGTCGCCCATTTGCGACGACGCAGCAGGCAAGCCATGGGGTTGCAACACGGCGGCATGCAGCGCACTGTCGTTTTGGTAGTCGTCAAACAGCAAATGCTGTGCGGTGATCAGGCCGTTGGCGCACAGCACCACGGCGCGCTGCACCACGTTTTCCAATTCGCGCACGTTGCCGGGCCATGGGTAGTTCAGCAGTTGGCTTTGGGCCTGCTCGTCTAGGTTGTAGGCCACGCCAGGCTGGCCGTGGGTGACCAACATTTGGGCCACCAAGGGCAATATGTCACCTGGGCGCTCGGCCAAAGGCAGCAAGCTCAAGCGGAATGTGGAGATGCGAAAGTACAGGTCTTCGCGGAACTCGCGCGTTTGCATGGCGACGCGCAAGTCTTTGTTGGTCGCGGCAATCACGCGCACATTCAATGCAATCGATGTTTGGGCGCCCAAGCGTGTGAGGGTGCGCTCTTGCAACACGCGCAGCAGCTTGCTTTGCAGTGTCATGGGCATTTCACCGATCTCATCCAAAAAGATGGTGCCGCCTTGGGCCTGCTCAAACAAGCCTTTGTGTTCTTTCATGGCGCCAGTGAACGCGCCTTTGTCGTGGCCGAAGAGCAGGTCTTCAATCAAATGCTCAGGCAAAGCCGCACAGTTGAGCGCTACAAACGGTGCCTTGGCGCGCGTTGACGACTCGTGCAACACACGCGCCAACACCTCTTTACCCGAACCCGTGGGGCCCACCAACAAAGCGGTCACGTCGGTTTGCGCCACGCGCTGGGCCAGGGCCAACAAATGCTGGCTGGCAGGGTCTACAAATACGGCGCTCTTGGGGGTCTTCACCGCTGTGGCCTGCTCGGCGTGCTCCGTTTGCTGGCGTGTGAGCGCAGCGCTCACATTGCGCCAAGCCGCCGCACTCCAGTCGTCGGCGGCCACCACGTGCAAGGCACCGTGCTGCATGGCCTGTACGGTCAGGCTGAGGTTGCGTCGCTCGACACGACACACCACGGGTACGTCGTAGCCCAAGGTCTTGATGAGTTGCTTCACCTCGGTGAACAACTCCAAACTGTCCAGCAAACGCACCACCACCACCTGCGCATGCGCCAAGGCCTGACGTAAGTCGGCCAAGATGTTGATGGTGATGGGGGCCAAGCCCAACTCAGCCAATTTGGCGCTTTCGTCTTCTTGCAAAGCGCGCATTGGGTCCAGCCAGACGGCAGAGAAATGAGTGTGTTGATTAGCGGTCACGGAGGCGGTCTCAATAAGGTTAGAGACCTCTCTTTAGCAACCCGTGTGCCAATACGTCAGGGGTATTGCTTTGAAACCCAAAACGGTTTCAACAATGCGATTTATGAATACCTAATCAGTCAATGGCCAAGGCTTGCCGTTTTATCGACAGCCTGGCTCACCGCGGGCAATGTATTGCCGCTTGACACCGCCAGCCCCAGTCCAGCGCAGGCTTACAGGCAGGTTTTAAACGCCGTGGCCAAGCAGCGTTTGGCCACCACCGTGGCCTTGGCAATGTCACTGCGCTCCATAGTGAAGGATGCATAGTCGCGCACGAGCGGGGCCTCCGCGTTGGCGTTTTGAGCGGCAATGTCGGCCCAGACATGGGCGGCAAACGCATCGACATCACCGGCGTCACCGTTGAGGTAGACCGTCGCGGCCATGAGCTGCGCGCTCACATGGTTTTGCTTGGCGGCCTTGAGGAACCATTCCAACGCGATGGGCGCAGAGGCCATGGCCCCCTGCCCTTCATAGTGCGCCACGCCCATCATGTACTGCGCCTCTTTGAGGTCTTGCACGGCGCCCTGCCTGTACCAACGCACGGCTTCGCGCGCGTTGCGCTCCACGCCGTAGCCGTAGTAGTACAGGTTGCCAATGTTGTACTGGGCCTGCGCCAAGTTTTGGTTGGCCGCCTTGCGGTACCACGCCATGGCATCTGGGTAGCTTTGGGACACGCCCAAGCCGTGCTCGTACATGTAGCCCATATTGCTTTGGGCCAAGGCATTACCCGCCTGCGCTTGCGCCAACCATGCACGCATGGCCGTCGCGTAGTG
>JANREF010000075.1:0-6752 GCA_030726195.1 Burkholderiaceae bacterium
GGGCGGCGATGGTTTGGGGCTGGCCGGTGATGCGCGCTGCATAGTTCACCGCATTGGCCACCACGTGCTGCACGTAGGCGCGGGTTTCGTTGAAGGGGATGTTTTCTATCCAAATGGCGGCCTCTAGCGTGGGGCTGTCTGCGTCTGTGCCGCGCCAGCGCTTGGGCCGGTTGGGGCCTGCGTTGTAGGCCGCCGTGGCCATAGGCAGTGAGGTTTGGAAGTCGTCCAACAGCAGCCTGAGGTAGTTGGTGCCCAAGCGCAGGTTGGTATCGTGGTCGTTGAGCTGGCGGGCATCAAAGCCCTTGAGTCCAATCTTGCGCGCCGTCCACTTGGCCGTGGCGGGCATGATTTGCATCAAGCCCGTCGCGCCCACGCCTGAGCGCGCGTCCGTGACGAAGCGGCTTTCTTGGCGTACCAAGCCAAACACCACTGCTGGGTCCAGCTGCAGCTGCTTGGCCTTGCTCACGACCGCATCCTTGAAGGGCATGGGGTAGAGCAAGTCACTGCCAGCGTTGCCCTTGATGCGCGCGGCGGTGTTGATGCAGCGGTCCCAAATGGCGCGCTCGCAAGCCCATTGGGCCGCAGCCTGCAGTTGGGCATCGGGCATGCCGCCGGGCTCGTGCAGTGCCACGGCATAGTTCCATTCGCGCACACCTTCACCGCGCAAGCCCGCATCAATGGCCGCCAATGCGCGCAGCAAACTGTCGTTGCGTCTGACTTTGCGTTCGTCAGCGGCGCGCGGGCGAACGGCGGTGCGGCTGGTTGTGACGGTTTGGCCCAAGGTCTGCATGGCCAGTTGGCCGTAAAAGGTATGGGGTGTGGCGATGCTTTGCAACAGTTGTGTGGCGGGTACAGCGGCTGGGTTGTTGGGTTGGCGCGTGCCTTGGCTCAGCAGTGCACGCGCACGCCAATACAGCCACACGGGCTGCTGCGCCACGATCAGCGGCATGTCTTGTGTGGTCTCCAGCACGCGCGCCCAGTCGCCCGCGCGCAGGGCCGCGCGCACTTTCCACTCAAGTTGCGTGTCGCTCAGTTGGTCGTTGCGGGTGTTGGCAAAGCGCAGGTTGGCATTGGGGTCTAGGCGCATGGCCTCGCGGGTGGCAAGCGTTGCGTTCACCCATGTTTGTTGGTAGAGGTTGAGGTAGGGCAGCCAGTCTGGCAATTGGGCGATGGCTTCGTCTATGTCACGCATGGTCAGGCGCACCAAGGCAACGCTGAGCCAGTTGCCGTTGATGCCTTTGGGCTTGGCGCGGCGCGCATTTAAAAACGACAGCGGGTTGTCATAGAGCTGCGCGGCTTGGCTGCGTGCCTCAGGCTCGACCAAGGCTACAGCGTCTACAAAAGCGGCCTTGTCGGCCCACATGGCCGCGTCGCGTGCGCGCGCCCACACCACATCGGGTGAGACCAAGCCCAGTCGCAACAGCTGTGCCACCGCACCCAAGCACGCCTCATCCCGCCCGTTTTGTTGCTGCCACATGGCCACCAAACCTTGCGGTGTAACGTTGGGAGCCACCGATGAGGCGCTGGCTTGGCCCAGCGCCAGCTGTGCTTGCCACACGTAGCACACCACATCGCGGTCGTCGTTCATGCGAAAGGCACCATGCGCGGCCAGTAGCTTGCCCCAAGCTTGGCGTTGGCCCAGCAGCAGCATCCAGTCGTTGCGCAGCCGGTCTTCGTAGTAGCTGCCCGCCCACCGCTTGAAGAAGGCGTCAACTTCAGCATCGCTGGCGTCCTCTAGGCGCGCCTTCAAGGTCCAGTAGGCCCCCAGGGGCTCTAGCGGATGGCCTGCAATTGTGGGTAACATGGCTTGTAGCGCGCTGCTTTGATTGCGGTAGTAGGCCGCGCGCATGGCCAGCAGGGTTTGCGTTGCGGCCTGTGGGGTGGCAGATTGCTTGGTGGCTGGTTTCTTGGCAGTGGTGGCCGCTTGCGCAACGGATTGCGCGCCAACCAACATGGTGAGCACCGTGAGCACCGTCGCGCGCAATGCCGCAGCCACCGCGTGATGCGGGTGCAGGCGCTGGGCCAGAGATGACACGACAATGCGTATAAACATGAATTGATTATGAATACAAATCCGAACGAGCCATCGAAAAAGACCACACTTTCTTCTAATTTAGAAAAAGCCCAGTGGCGCAAGCATTTGGTGGATGCGCGCCAAAACATGCACGACCGCGAAGAGCGTTCGCTGTGGTTGCAGCGCGTGCTGCGTGTGTGGTTGGTGGAGCGCACCGACACCGTGATTGGGGCTTACTGGCCCATCAAAGGTGAGTTTGACGTGTTGCCAGCCTTGTTCCGCTGGCAAGAGGCCGGGCGCGAAGCCGACGCGGTAGACGCCATCGTGAGTCGGCGCATTGGCTTGCCTGTGATCAACCGCGAAGACAAAACCCTGCGCTTTCACGCGTGGTACCCCGGCTGCCCCATGGAAGAGGATGCCTACGGCATTCCCAAGCCCAAAGGCACCGAGATCGTCACGCCGACCTTGTTGTTTGTGCCGTGTGTGGGCTATGGCCCGGGCGGCTACAGGCTGGGCTACGGCGGCGGGTTTTACGACCGCACCTTGGCGCAGCTGCAGCCCAAGCCGTATACCGTGGGTTTGGGCTTTGCCAACGCGTTTTTATCGGAGCTCACGCCCGAGCCACACGATGTGCCGTTGGACGCCATTTTGAACGACAACGGGGTGGTGTGGCCTATGGTGATGCCGGGTATGTCTTGACGTCTTGACGTCTTGGTGTCTGGACGCCTCAATACCTTAAAACGACGAGCCGGGCTGCTGCAAGAAGGCCAGCTCTTCGGCCGTGCTGGTGCGGTTGAGTATGGCGTTGCGGTGCACAAAGCGCCCAAAGCGCGCAATGACGACTTGATGCTTGCGCGCAAACTCGGCGTAGTTGGCCATGGCCGCGCTGTGGGGGTGTTTGGCCTGCAGGTCTTCAAACAAATGAACGCATAGGTTTTGCAAGCTCAAGTCCTCGGCGTGCTCAAGTGGCAGGTACATAAACACTTGCAGCAAAGCGCCCAACTGCTGGTGGTCGCCCATGGCCAAACTTTCAAGCGCCCAGTTTTGCGCCAAGGCATCGGTGGCAAATGCGCGCGATTCACCTCTAAACATGTTGCGGCTGAACTGGTCAATCACCACAAGGCTGGCGACGCGGCCCAGCGGCGTGGTGCGCCAGCTTTGCAATAGGGGCAGCGCACCGGGAGCCAGCAAATGCACAAACTGATCGCGAATGCTGTCGTCTGTGGCTTGTGACTTTTTAAACCACAGCGGTGCAAACGCGCTGGCAGTGGACTCCAGGTGGGCGGGCTCGTCGGCCAGCGCGGGTGGCATGGCGGCGTAGTCGCCAAACCAAAAGTTCAATACGTCTTTTGCGGTGTTGCGTTCAGTCATAGCCAAATACTACTACTGCGCTGCGCTGCGACGCGTATGCAGGGATGCCGCATGATGCGACGCCAGAGCGCGGCCATAATGCGGCTATGGCCAGACCAAAGTCCGCATCCCACGATCTCAAGCGCGAAGCTATTCTTGACGTAGCCGCGCAGTGCTTTGCGCAGCAAAGCTACTCCAGCGCGAGCATGAACGACATTGCCTTGGCGTGTGGCACGAGCAAAGCCCGCCTGTATCACTACTACGAAGGCAAAGAGGCCATTCTGTTCGATTTACTCGACCGCTACACCCAGCACTTGTTGGCCCTCATTGGCGAGACAGAGGCCAGGGCGCAGCGGCGTAATTTGTCTGAAACCGAGGCGCTGCACGAGCTCATTCGTGTGTTTTTGACCGAGTACGAAAACTCGGCCACACGCCACACATCCTTGTTGGCCGACACCAAGTTTTTAAGCCCCACGCAGTTTGAGCACATACGCAAACGCCAGCGCGATGTGGTGGCTGCATTCACCCGGTTTTTAAAGCGCGCCTATCCCAACCGCGTGAATAAAACCAACGAAGTGGCTGTCACCATGATGCTGTTTGGCATGATCAACTGGACCTTCACATGGCTGCGCCCCGGCGGGCCGCTCACCTACGAAGCCTTTGCGCAAAACGTCATCCAAATGATTGATCAAGGGCTGGGCGGCGCGCAGGGCTAAGGCGCAGTGACGCATTTTTGCGGTGGCGTTGCAGGCGGTTGCAATTTAACTATCCGTAAGTTGTTTCGTTTAGTTAAACTAGCGGTTTGTTGTCAACCGTGTGGAGTAACCCCGTGAGCAAAGCTTTTGCCAGTCAGGCCGACTTAGACGCCAAAACCATTACTTTCCAACAGCTGTCGGCGCACTGCTGGGCCTACACCGCCGAGGGCGACCCCAACAGTGGCGTGATCATTGGCGACGAAGCCATCATGGTGTGCGACACCACGGCCACACCGGCCATGGCGCAAGACCTGATTGCCAAGATCCGCACGGTCAGCGACAAGCCCATCAAATACGTGCTGCTCACGCACTACCACGCCGTGCGCGTGCTGGGCGCGAGCGCCTACATAGCCGAGGGCGCTACCGAGGTGATTGCCAGCCAAGGCACGCTAGAGCTCATCCGTGAGCGTGGCGCGCAAGACATGCAAAGTGAAATGGAGCGCTTCCCGCGCTTGTTCCAAGGTGCAGACACGGTGCCCGGTCTCACATGGCCCACATTGGTGGTGGGTGGCGGCAACCCTGTCAACGGCGAGGTGCCGGGATCCATCACTCTGGACTTGGGCGGCGTGCGCGTCAAAGTGTGGCACCCCGGTCCCGGCCACACCAAAGGCGACACCGTGGCTTGGGTGGAAGAAGAGGGTGTGCTGTACAGCGGCGACTTGGTGGAATACGAGGCCGGTGTGTACACGGGCGACGCGCAACTGCAAGAGTGGCCGGCCACGCTAGAGGCCTTGCGCGCTTTGAATGCAACAGCCTTGGTGCCCGGACGCGGCGAAGCCATGACAGGCAGCGCCGACGTGAACAAGGCACTGGACTACACCAAGCGCTGGGTCGAAACGCTGTTCAAGTGCGGCCAAGAAGCGGCGGCGCAAAACATGGACTTGAAGGCTGCCATGGCGCACACCCGCAAGGCCATGGATCCCGTGTTTGGCCATGTCTTCATCTACGAGCACTGCTTGCCGTTTGACGTCACCCGAGCCTTTGACGAAGCGCAGGGCATCAAGCACCCCCGTATTTGGACCGCGCAGCGCGACAAAGAAATGTGGGACGCCTTGCAAGGCTAAGCGGCGTTATTTCGATGCGATAGCGCGCAAATCTTGTGCATAAGCGGCCAGTGTCTCACTGGCCGTTTGTCGTTGTGCCGGGCTCATGATGTCGTGAAACGCCACCACCTGCTCGCACCATTGCAAGCGTCGCGCTTGCGGCCACTGCTTGCTGGTGTGCCACACATCCAGCAGACCTTGTGCCATTGCGCCATGGTTGGCCACAGGCGCTTGCTGGACCGCTTGCAACCATGCCCACAGCCGCGCTTGGTTGGCCGTGCGACGCTCAAATGCCTCGCTGGCTTGGTAGCTGCTGCTGGCCAGCAGTTGCGACACCTGGGCTTGTTGCTCGGTGCTCAATCGGCCATAAAAGCGCTCCAGTTGTTTGAGGCTGCGCTCTAGGCGAAACGCCAGTTGGTCTTGGGGGCTGGCGCGCAGCTGCTCGTCTTGCCACTGTTCATTGCGCTCGTCGATGTAGCCTTGGTAGTGCGCCAGTTGCGCTGCGGTCAACGACGCCATCACTGGCACGGCCAACGGTGCCGCCTGCGCTACCAGCGCGTCCACGCGTGCGGTGGCCGTGTCCATCCATTGGCAGGCCTGCTCGGCGGTGAAGCCGTTGGTGGCCAAGGTGCTGGCTTGGTCTAGCAAGGTGGCATAAGGCTGCAGCTCGTTTTGTTTGTGCCACAGCGCCAAGGCGTCCAAGCCGTTGCGCACTTGCGTACTTTGCGCGGTGTTGAAGTCAAAGTAGTCATCCAGCCACCAATAGCTCAGGTTGGGCAGCTGGTTGTAGGCCAGGCTCAACAAGCCGCAGCCACTCAGCAGCAAGGCGGCGCCCAGGACGCTGGCCTTGCGCGCGATAATGTGCCATGTGCCGCGGCCGGTATGCGGTGTTTTAGAGCCTGAAAGCCAATTCATGTCGTCTCAATCAAGTTCATCGTCAAGCACCACCCCACCCAGCACGCCACTCGATGTGGTCGTCATGGCGGGGGGCAAAGGTACGCGTATGCGCAGTACGAAACCAAAAGTATTGCAGTTGTTGGGCGGGCGTGCATTGTTAGACCATGTACTGGACTGCGCGCAGGGTCTTAGCGCCAGAAGCGCCGTCGTCGTTGTAGGGCACCAAAGCGACGTGGTGCAAGCAGCTGTCGCGGCTAGGACGCCCGGCTTGGCGACCCAGTGCGTGTTGCAGTCGCCGCAGCTGGGCACTGGCCACGCGGTGCAGCAAGCCGCGCCCCAGCTGCCTGACGACGGCATGACCCTGGTGCTGTCGGGCGACGTGCCGCTCATGCAGTGCGACACTTTGCAGGCGCTGGTGGACTTGGCTCAAGGGCGGGGTGATGCGCAAACCAACTCCAGCACGCAAGCCATGGCCCTGCTCACGGTCCGTCTGGATCAACCCACAGGCTACGGACGTGTGGTGCGCGATGCGCAAGGTCAAGTGCAAGCCATTGTCGAAGAGAAGGACGCCACCGCCGAGCAGCGCCGCATCACGGAGGTGTACAGCGGCATCATGGCCGTGCCCTCGGCATGGCTCAAAACCGCGCTGGCCCGCCTGACCAACAACAACGCCCAAGGCGAGTACTACCTCAC
>JANREF010000075.1:6852-8938 GCA_030726195.1 Burkholderiaceae bacterium
GCGTCACATTAGGCAACAACGTGCGCATTGGCGCGAACTGCGTGATTGCCAACTGCGTCATTGCCGACAACGCGGTCATCCACCCGTTCACCCACATCGACGGCGAAACAGCCGGTGTGCAAGTGGGCGACGGCGCGCTCGTTGGCCCGTTTGCCAGATTGCGCCCGGGCGCGCAGTTGGGCGCTCAAGTGCACATTGGCAACTTTGTAGAAATTAAAAACTCAAGCCTAGCTGCAGGCGCCAAAGCCAACCACTTGGCCTACTTGGGCGACGCACAGGTTGGCGAGCGCGTGAACTACGGCGCGGGCAGCATCACAGCCAACTATGACGGTGCCAACAAACACAGAACCGTCATTGAAGCCGATGTGCACGTGGGCAGCAACTGCGTGCTCGTCGCGCCTGTCACGCTGGGCGCAGGTGGCACCATAGGCGGCGGCTCCACCATCACCAAAGACACCGCACCCGGCGCACTCAGCGTGGCCAGAGGCAAGCAACTCAGCATTGCCAACTGGTCAAGGCCTGCAAAAAAAGCCAAGTGAGGCGGGTGACTGGGCTGTGACGCAGTGACTGAGTTCGTGCGCCTTGCGCACACACCCAGCGTCTACCGAAGCCGATACAACAAGCAACACCGCCGCGCCGGTGTGGGCCAAAGGTGGCCACTGAGCCGTAACCAGAGACCCGCCTAACCGCCCAGCTGGCAGCCCAACCAGCAGCCCAGCAAAGAACCAGCCAAGACCGCAAACGATGTACTGCCGGATACCGCAACCGGTGCATCAATGGAGAGTCAGCCTTGCATGTGCGGCTTGAGCGTGGTGTACAGCGCTTGGAACTGTACGTAGCGCGCCAACAGCGTGACCTGCGCCTGTGCATTGGGCGAGAAGGTCTGTGTCACAGGTGGAGTGGTGCACACGTTGTGGATGTGCTCGGGCGTGTCGCCAACGTGGGCGAGCCACGCCAAGCGCGCCGCGCCCAGGGCGGCCCCAGTTTGCGCGCCGCTGTGCAGCGTGAGTGCGACATCTAAAACGTCGGCCAGCAACTGCAGCCACCACGGCGATCGTGTGCCGCCTCCCACCACCGACAGTGTCGCAGGCAGCGGTTGTTGCAGCGTGTGCAGGCCGTCGCGCAGGCCAAAGCCCACGCCCTCGGCCACCGAGTACGCCAAGTGTGCAGCGGTATGCGCGCGGCCAAGGCCAAACCATACGCCGCATGCGTGGGCGTTGTTGTGCGGCGAACGCTCGCCATTGAGATAGGGCAAAAATACAGGCGCTGCCGCACGTTCTTGCGCACTCAAAGTGGCGGCTAGCGTCAGCAGCTCGCCTTCGTTGGGCAGGCCTAGGGTGTCTTTGGCCCACGTCAAGGCGCTGGCCGCGCTGAGCATCACGCTCATTTGATGCCAGCGCTCTGGAATGGCGTGGCAAAACGCATGCAGCGCCTGCGCAGGATTGGGGGCAAACGTGGCGCCGCTCACGAACACCACCCCGGATGTGCCCAACGAGACAAAGCCCTCACCGGGGCGCACCAAGCCCATACCCACGGCGCTGGCGGCGTTGTCACCTGCGCCACCCGCAATCACAGGCGGCTCGGTCATGCCCCAGCGCTCGGCCAATTCAGGCCATACGCGCCCAGAAGGGGCGCTGCCCTCAACCAACAAGGGCATGTGCGCGCGGGTCAGTTGGCAGGCCTGCAACACGGTGTCTGACCAGTCGCGTTGACCAACGTCCAACCACAAGGTACCGGCTGCGTCCGACATGTCGCTTACCAAAGCGCCGCTGAGTTTGTAACGCAGCCAGTCTTTAGGCAGCAACACGGTGGCGCAGCGCGCGAACAGGTCGGGCTCGTGTTGGGCAACCCACAACAACTTGGGGGCGGTGAAGCCTGGCATGGCCAAGTTGCCGGTGATTTGAGCCAATTTTGGAACGGCGTGGCTGAGTTGCTCGCATTGCGCGAAGCTGCGCCCATCGTTCCACAACATGGCGGGGCGCAACACAGCGCCTGCTGCGTCCAGCAGCACAGCACCGTGCATCTGGCCAGACAAACCCACGGCTTTGACTTGTGCCACAGCCTGCGGGTGCGAGGTTTGCAGTTG
>JANREF010000076.1 GCA_030726195.1 Burkholderiaceae bacterium
TCATACGAGGCAAGAGTAAGTGTCGCGAGGGCGGTTACACCAGACTGGAGCAAACGTCTTCACGGCTGTCACACCAGACTTGATCTGGTGTCTGCGTGCGCGATAGCGTTATGCGGGTTGTAGGCCTTGGGCGCTGAGGCGCAGTTGGCGTTGGGCGCGGGAGGCGGCGGTGGTGGAGTGGGTAACTAGGACCAGGCTGGCACCGGTGTGCTGGGCTGTGGCGATGAGCAGGTCCATGATGCGCTCACCCATTTCGGGGTCGAGGTTGCCTGTGGGTTCGTCGGCTAACAGCAGGGCGGGCGCGTGCACCACGGCGCGGGCGATGGCGACGCGTTGCAGTTGTCCACCTGAGAGTTGTTGGGGCAAGCGGCTGCCCAGGTCACCGAGGCCGGTTGCGGCCAATGCGGTGGCGACCAAGTCGTGGCGCTGTTGGGTGCCTATGCCGTTGAGCATCAGGGGCAGGCCGACGTTTTGTGCGACATCCAAATGTGGCAACACATGAAAGGCCTGAAACACAAAGCCGACGTGCTGGGCCCGCCATGCGGCGCGTTGCGCGGCGTTCAGGCTGCTGAGTGCTTGGCCATTGAGGCTGATGTCGCCGCTGTCCCAGTCGTCTAATGCCGCCATGCAGTTGAGCAGTGTGGACTTGCCCACACCCGAGGCACCGGTGATGGCAACAAACTCGCCGGGTGCCACGTGCAAGTTGATGCCGTCGAGTACGGTGTGGCGTTGGTTGTCGCCGCTGGCGTAGTGCTTGCACAGGTCAGTGATGCGCAGGCCTTGGTTGGCGGTGGTGCTTGTGTTGGTGTTCATAGTGTCATGGTCACATACCTACCCATAGTCGTACATGCGCGCAGGCGCATAACCATTTTCATGTTCATGTTCATGTTCATGCCCCTTCACCCCAATGCGCTGCCACGGCTTGCAGCAACAAGTCGCCCACATCGGCGCTGTCGGCAGGCAGCACGTGGCGCTGGGTCATGCCGCGCAGCCAGGTGAGTTGGCGCTTGCCGAGTTGGCGTGTGGCGGCCGAGGCGCGCTCTATCCACGCCGCTTTGGCAGGGCCGTCCAAACAGCCCAGCGCATCCAGTAATTCCCACGCTTGGCGGTAGCCTACGCAGCGCATGCTGGGCATGCTGATGTCGAGGTCGCCGCGTTCGTACAGCGCGAGCATTTCGGCCTCAAAGCCTTGCGCCAACATGGATTCAAAGCGTTGGCCAATGCGTTGGTGTAGCCATGCCCGGTCGGTGGGCTCTAGCGAGAGCAGCGGTATGTTGAGGTGCTGGGCTGGGTTTTTATGGGTGTGCCATGCCGACAGCGGCTTGCCGCTGATGTCAAACACTTCAAGTGCACGCTGCACGCGTTGGCTGTCGTTGGGGGCCAAGCGCGCGGCCGTGATGGGGTCTACCTGTTGCAGGCGTTGATGCATGGCAGGCCAGCCCAGTGCCTGTGCTTGGGCCTCTAAGGCGCTGCGCACGGCGGGGTCGGCCTGGGGCATGTCGTCAATGCCTTGGAGCAGGGCTTTGACGTACAGCATGGTGCCGCCTACCAGCAAGGCTTTGCGTCCGCGCGCGGCAATATCGGCCATGAGCTGGTGCGCATCCTTTACAAAGGCTGCCGTGCTGTAGCTGCTGGTGGGGTCTACGATGTCTATGAGGTGGTGGGGCACTTGCGCTTGTTCGTCGGCGCTGGGCTTGGCCGTGCCAATGTCCATGCCGCGGTAGACCAAGGCCGAGTCCACGCTGATGATTTC
>JANREF010000077.1 GCA_030726195.1 Burkholderiaceae bacterium
CACCCAGATTGGGGCTTTTGAGTCCATACAATGGACGCTTTGGCGCTGAGCGCTGTGTCTATAGATTTACACACCAGTATTCATGACTTATCCCGCATCGTGCTTTAAAGCCTACGACATTCGAGGCACTGTACCCGAGCAGCTCACGCCTGCATTTGCGCACGCTTTGGGCTTGGCGTTTGGCGCGCAGGCCAGGGCCTTGGGTGAGTCCGCTGTGGCGGTGGGGCGGGATGGGCGGCTGAGCGGCCCCGACTTGTCGCAGGCCTTGTGTGCGGGCCTGGCCGATGCGGGCGTAGACGTGATCGACGTGGGCATGGTGACCACGCCTATGTTGTATTTTGCAGCCCATACGCTGTGCCACAGTGGCATTCAAATCACGGGCAGTCACAACCCCAAGCATTACAACGGCTTCAAAATGGTGTTGGCGGGCCAAGCCATTTACGGTGAGCAAATCATTGCGCTGCGTGATGCCATGAACGCTGCAGCACAGACGCCTGGGCTGCAAGCTCAGCACACACGTGGCCGCATCGCCCAGCAAGACGTGCACGACAGCTATACCGCGCGCATAGTCTCTGATGTGCGCTTGGCGCGCCCCATGAAGGTGGTGGTGGACAGTGGCAATGGTGTTGCAGGTGCATCGGCCCCCGGTATTTTGAGGGCCTTGGGTTGCGAGGTGGTGGAGTTGTTCAGCGAGGTCGACGGCAACTTCCCCAACCACCATCCCGACCCCAGCAAGCCTGAAAACCTGCAAGACCTGATTGCAGCCTTGCGCGCGAGTGATGCCGATGTGGGCTTGGCCTTTGACGGTGATGGCGACCGGTTGGGCGTGGTGACCACAGATGGCAACAACATTTACCCGGACCGACAAATGGTGCTGTTTGCGCGCGATGTGTTGTCGCGTGTGCCAGGCGGCGCGATTGTGTTTGATGTGAAGTGCAGCCAGCGCTTGGCCCCTGCGATTGAGGCCGCAGGCGGCACACCCGTTATGTACAAGACCGGTCACTCGCTGGTCAAGGCGCACATGAAGGCGCTGAACAGCCCCTTGGGCGGAGAAATGAGCGGGCACATCTTTTTCAAAGAGCGCTGGTTTGGCTTCGACGACGGCACTTACGCCGCAGCGCGGTTGTTGGAAATATTGAGCCAAAGCACAGACGCCAGCGCCGTGCTCAACGACTTGCCCACGAGCCTGTCGACCCCAGAGCTCAATGTCGACTGCTCTGGAACAGACGCACACGCGCTGGTGCAGCAATTGGTGGGCGCCGCGCAGGCTGACACGGTGGGTTTTGCCAGCCCAGCGCAGTTGTGCACCATTGATGGGCTGCGCGCAGACTGGCCTGATGGCTTCGGTTTGATTCGTGCATCGAACACCACACCGGTGTTGGTGCTGCGTTTTGAGGGGCATACGGATGCGGCCTTGGCGCGCATACAAGCCTTGTTCATGAACTTGCTGCGCACGCTGATGCCTGATGCGCAAGTGCAGCAAGCCGCGCACTGAGCCAAGGCCAATGAACGCCATGATCCAAACCTTGGCCATTGCATTGCGCCTGGCATTCGTCGATACACGCATCACCGCATCGAGGACACCACCAAGGACACTATGAGTACGCGCACCGATCACGACCCCGAGGTCATTGTCTTCAACCTCAAGAAGCGCTACACCGGCGTGTCCGCCACGGTGAATGCATTGGTGCCGCTGCAGCTCAAGCAGTGGCGTTTGGCCTATTGCGG
>JANREF010000078.1 GCA_030726195.1 Burkholderiaceae bacterium
GCATTTTCAAGGACGGTCCATCCACTGCTTGCTTCCCAAGCGCGGTCACCGTGTCATCCACATGGGACACCGATCTCATACACGCCATGGGCGAGGCACTGGGTGAGGAGACCAAAATAAAAGGCGCACAAGTGCTGTTGGCCCCCACGGTCAATTTGCACCGAACGGTGTTCAATGGACGCAACTTTGAGTGCCACTCCGAAGACCCTTGGCTGGCGTCGGAAATGGCTGTGGCTTACATCAAGGGCGTGCAGTCCACCGGCGTGGGCGCCACCATCAAACACTTTGTAGGCAACGAGAGCGAATACCAGCGTATGCTGATCAGCTCGGAAATACCTGAGCGCGCCCTGCGTGAGCTGTACCTGCTGCCGTTTGAGCGCGCGGTGAAAGAAGCGGTTGTGATGTGCGTCATGACCGGCTACAACAAGGTCGGCGGCAGCTACATGGCCGACAACCACCAGCTGGTGAGCAAGCTGCTGCGTGAAGAATGGGGCTTTGACGGCCTGGTTATGAGCGACTGGTATGCCCATCACAACACCGTCGACAGCATCAAGGCGGGTTGCGACTTGGAAATGCCTGGCCCCACGCGCGAGCGCGGCGACAAGTTGTTGGCCGCCGTCGCCAATGGCCAAGTTGAACGCAGCGACATCCGCGCCTGCGCGCGCCGCGTACTCCAGTTGGCCAAACGCTTGGGCCGCTTTGAAGACCCCACACTGCCCGACGAACGCAGCGACGACGTGCCCAGCACCCGCAAGCTCATACGCCACATTGGCGCGGCCGGCACCGTGTTGCTCAAGAACGACGCCGCCTTGCTGCCGCTGAAGCTCAAGGCCCAGCAGCGCGTCGCCGTTATTGGTCGGGCGGCCACACAAGCCCTCATCATGGGTGGTGGTAGCGCCAACGTGAATGCCCACTACAGAGTCACGCCCATGGATGCGCTGCGCGCAGCTTGCCCAGACGTGCACTTTGAGCACGCCGCCGGCGCCGACCTCTTCCGTTACGTGCCAGTCATGCAGCAGCCTATGACGGTGTCGTACTACGCCAGCGAAGATTTTTCGGGCGATGTGGTGGCCACGCAAACCCAGCCCAACAGCGAAGTGATTTGGGCCGACAACGTGCCAGCAGGTATCGACCGCCGCGGTTTCTCGGCCACAACCAGTTTGCAGTTCACGCCCGAGCGCGACGGCGTCTACGCCTTCAGCCTGATTTCGGCAGGCGTGAGCCGTGCGCGTTTGAACGGCGACTTGGTGATCGACGCCTGGAGCCAATGGACGCGCGGCGACACCTACTTCACTTGGGGTTGCGACGAAGTGGTCCACCACCGCACCCTCAAGGCAGGCGAACAGATCACCATTGACGTGGAGTACAGCACGGCCGCCCCCAATGTAGACAAAGGCGTGTTCGCCGCGCTGCGCATCGGCGCGGCACGGGTGTTGGACCATACCGACATAGACGAAGCCGTGGCTGCAGCGGCTCAGGCCGACACCGCCATCGTGTTTGCCGGTCTCAATGCCGAGTGGGACAACGAAGGCCTAGACCGCAGCAACATCGACCTGCCCCACTTGCAAAACGCGCTCATTGCACAAGTGATCGCCGCCAACCCACGCACCATTGTGGTCATGCAAACAGGCTCGCCCGTGCTCATGCCTTGGCGCGAGCAAGCCCACACCATCGTGCAGGCGTGGTACCCCGGACAAGAGTGCGGCAACGCCAT
>JANREF010000079.1:0-436 GCA_030726195.1 Burkholderiaceae bacterium
CTTCGGTACCGGCCAAGGTGTAGCGGTAGATGTTGTCCACGAAGAACAACACGTCACGGCCTTCATCACGGAAAGATTCGGCGATGGTCAAACCAGTCAGGGCCACGCGCAAACGGTTGCCGGGTGGCTCGTTCATTTGGCCGTACACCATGGCTACCTTGGACTCTTCGAGCTTCTCCAAGTTCACAACGCCTGAGTCTGCCATCTCGTGGTAGAAGTCGTTACCTTCACGGGTACGCTCACCCACACCAGCAAACACGGACAAGCCGCTGTGCGCCTTGGCGATGTTGTTGATCAGCTCCATCATGTTCACGGTCTTGCCCACGCCGGCACCACCGAACAGGCCGACCTTGCCGCCCTTGGCGAACGGGCAAACCAAGTCGATCACCTTGATGCCGGTTTCCAGCAATTCTTGTGATGGGCTCAATTCGTCGTA
>JANREF010000079.1:446-8687 GCA_030726195.1 Burkholderiaceae bacterium
TGACAGGGCCGCGCTCGTCGATAGGCGCGCCCAGCACGTCCATGATGCGGCCCAGTGTGGCCTTGCCCACTGGCACGGTGATCGCGGCATCGGTGTTGTACACCACCATGCCACGGCGCAAACCGTCTGATGAACCCAAAGCAATGGTTCGCACCACGCCGTCGCCCAACTGCTGTTGAACTTCCAGGGTCAGGCTTGAGCCTTCCATTTTGAGCGCGTCATACACGCGGGGCATTGTGTCGCGTGGAAACTCGACGTCCACAACGGCGCCGATACACTGAACAATCTTGCCTTGAGCATTAGCCATGATTGGTACCTTTACGTTTCTCTAAATTCTGTTGAGCGACGCTGCGTTTAAACGGCAGCGGCACCAGCGACGATTTCGGACAATTCCTTCGTAATCGCAGCCTGACGGGTTTTGTTATAGACGAGCTTGAGGTCCTTGATAACCTGTCCAGCGTTGTCGGTTGCAGCTTTCATGGCCACCATTCGAGCGGATTGCTCGGACGCCATGTTTTCAGCCACTGCTTGGTAGACCTGTGCTTCGACGTAGCGCAGCAACAAATCGTCAATCACCACAGTTGGCTCGGGCTCGTACTCGTAGTCCCAGCTGTGTTCTTGGGTGCCTTGCTCCAACTTGTCTGCGCGCAAAGGCAACAAAGTCTCGACAATCGCTTCTTGGCGCATCGTGTTGATGAAGCGTGTGAAGCACAAGTGCACTTCGCTCAATCGACCTTCTGCATAAGCGTCTAACAACACTTTGGATGGGCCAATCAGGCTTTCCAAGTGCGGTGTGTCACCCATACCAACCACGTGCGACACCACTTTGGCACCCACGCGCTGCATGAACGCGAGGCCCTTGCTGCCCAACGCCACCACTTCGACTTGCTTGCCTTGGGCCTGCAACTCTTTAATCTTTTGCGTGACGGCACGCAAAATGTTGGTGTTCATGCCGCCACACAAACCCTTGTCCGTCGTGACAACGATGAAACCAACCACGTTGGCTTGTACGTTGTCTTGCATGAATGCATGACGGTACTCTGGGTTTGCGCGTCCCAAGTTGGCTGCGATTTGGCGCACCTTCTGTGCGTAAGGGCGGGCCGCACGCATGCGATCCTGCGCCTTGCGCATTTTTGAGGCGGCCACCATTTCCATGGCTTTGGTGATCTTCTTGGTGTTCTCCACCGAGTTGATCTTGCCGCGTATTTCCTTACCTGCTGCCATTGAAGCTCCTTAAACGGGTGCCTTGAGGCTTAGTAAGAGCCGGTCTTTTTGAACTCGGCAACTGCTGCGGTCAACTCAGCCTTGGACTCATCGTCCATGGCTTTCTTGTCTTCCAACTTGGCCAACAATGCGGCGTGCTTGTCTTTCAAGTGCGCGTGCAAGCCAGACTCAAATGACAACACTTGTTTGATTTCCAAGTCGTCCATGTAGCCGTTGTTCACTGCAAACAGCGTGGCGCCCATCAAGCTCACAGACAGCGGGCTGTACTGGGCTTGCTTGAGCAACTCGGTCACACGTGCACCGCGGTCGAGCTGCTTGCGGGTGGCTTCGTCCAAGTCGGAGGCGAACTGCGCAAACGCGGCCAATTCACGGTACTGCGCCAAGTCGGTACGGATACCGCCGGACAGGCCCTTGACCAATTTCGTTTGGGCAGAACCACCCACGCGTGACACGGAGATACCAGCGTTGATAGCAGGACGGATACCGGCGTTGAACAGGTTGGTTTCCAAGAAGATCTGGCCATCGGTAATGGAGATCACGTTGGTTGGCACGAATGCGGACACGTCACCAGCTTGCGTCTCAATGATTGGCAATGCGGTCAGTGAACCAGTCTTGCCTTTGACGGCACCTTTGGTGAACGCTTCGACATAGTCGGCATTCACGCGTGCTGCACGCTCGAGCAAACGGCTGTGGAGGTAAAACACGTCGCCTGGGTAGGCTTCACGGCCTGGTGGGCGACGCAACAGCAACGACACCTGGCGGTAAGCCACGGCTTGCTTTGACAAATCGTCATACACGATCAAGGCGTCTTCGCCGCGATCGCGGAAGTATTCGCCCATGGTGCAGCCTGAGTAGGCTGAAACGTATTGCATAGCAGCAGACTCAGATGCAGAAGCGGCCACCACAATGGTGTACTCCATGGCACCGGCTTGCTCCAATGAGCGCACAACGTTCTTGATCGACGAGGCTTTCTGACCGATAGCCACGTAGATACAGGTCATGTTCTGACCCTTTTGGTTGATGATCGCGTCGATAGCAACGGCAGTTTTGCCGGTCTGGCGGTCACCAATGATCAATTCGCGCTGACCACGGCCGATTGGCACCATGGAGTCCACCGACTTCAAGCCGGTTTGCATGGGCTCGTCCACTGATTGACGTGCGATCACGCCAGGCGCAACCTTCTCAATCACGTCGGTCATCTTGGCGTTGATGGGGCCTTTGCCGTCGATAGGCTGACCCAGGGCGTTGACCACGCGGCCACGCAACTCTGGACCCACTGGCACTTCCAAAATACGGCCGGTACATTTGACCGTGTCGCCTTCAGAGATGTGCTCGTACTCACCCAAAATCACGGAACCCACAGAGTCACGCTCGAGGTTCAAAGCCAAACCGTAGGTAGGCTCGCCATCTTTGGTGGCTGGAAATTCCAACATCTCACCCTGCATCACGTCGGACAAGCCGTGGATGCGGCAAATGCCGTCGGATACGGAAACAACCGTACCTTCGTTGCGCACATTGGCGCTAACGTCCAAGCCCTCAATACGGGACTTGATCAGATCAGAAATCTCTGCTGGATTGAGTTGCATGACTCTTTCCTTCTTTCTAAGTTAGGTGCGAATAACGCTTTTAGCCAGGCAAATGGTCCGACTGGCTTTAGGCCGTCAAAGTCACTTGCATTTGTTCCAAACGAGCTTTGATCGAGGTGTCCAACACCTCATCACCCACTACCACGCGAATGCCGCCAATCAAGTCTTTGTCCAAGACTTGGGTCAGGCTCAAGCGTCGGGCAAACCGCTTTTCCAACGATGCGCTCAGCTCGGTCAGCGCAGCAGCGTCGAGCTCAAAGGCGGTGTAAACCACGCCCTCGGCCAAACCGGTTGCCTTGTTGGCCAATGCGCGGAATTGCGAAGCAATTTCGGGCAAAACGCTCAAGCGGCCGTTCTCAGCCAACACATCAACCAAGTTGACACCTTCTTGCGGCACTTGCACACCGCAAGCACCCAACAACACTTTTGCAACTTGTGCATGCGTGACCGTTGGGTTGCTCGCCAAGGCACGCATCTGCGCATCGTTGGCAAACGCGGCAAGCACGTCCAACCAACCCAAAGCCTCGGTGGACTTGGCTTGCAAGGTTTTGAATAACGCCTCAGCGTAAGGGCGAGCGATTGTGGCGAGTTCGGCCATGGTCTACCTTACGTTTAGAGTTGTGTCTTCAGCTCGGCCAGCATCTCTGCGTGGTCGGCAGCTTTAACTTCGCGGCGCAAAATCTTTTGCGCGCCAGAAACGGCCAATACAGCCACTTCTTCACGCAAAGCTTCACGTGCGCTACCAACCAGAGACTGGGCCTCTTGCTGGGCGCTGGCAATAATTTTTGCAGCTTCGTCGCTGGCACGCGCCTTGGCTTCTTCAACCATGGCTTGCGCGCGGCGGTCGGCATCGGCCAAACGCTGCGCAGCCTCATCACGAGACTGGCTCAACGCTTCGTCGACACGCTTGTTAGCCACTGCCAATTCGGTTTTAGCCTTCTCAGCGGAGGCCAAACCTTCGGAAATTTTCAATGCGCGCTCATCCAATGCTTTTGCAAGTGGGGGCCACACGAACTTCATCGTGAACCACACCAGGATCGCAAAAACGATAGCCTGAGCGAACAGGGTTGCATTGATGTTCATCGCAACGCCTTTCTGTATTGATTCTGTTTGTTATCCACACAAGCGCGCTGCCTGTGCCGCGTTATCGGCGGCACCAGCAACACGCCAAGCGCGCCAATTAGGCGACCAACTGGAATGGGTTGGCGAAAGCGAACAACAGAGCAATAGCCACGCCGATCAAGAACGCAGCGTCGATCAAACCAGCCAAAATGAACATCTTGGCTTGCAAGTCGTTCATCAACTCAGGTTGACGAGCTGAAGCCTCTAGAAACTTACCACCCATCAAAGCGATACCGATTGAAGCGCCAATAGCGCCCAAACCCACGATCAAACCACAAGCCAGAGCGACTAGACCTAGAACGTTTTCCATGAGATGACTCCTTAGTACAGAAAAAGAAAGAAACAAAAAATCAAAAAAACCAACCGTTACGCAACCCTAGGGGACGCGCCGTTGTCAGTGCGCATCATGTGCTTGGCCCGTGTAAATCAGGGTCAGCATCATGAAAATGAACGCTTGCAACGTAATCACCAAAATGTGGAACAAAGCCCACACCGTGCCCGCCACAATGTGTCCTGCAAACAGCAAAACACCTGTGGTTGACAAGGCTGCGTAACCGCCCAGAAGAGCGATCAGCATGAACACCAGCTCGCCGGCGAACATGTTTCCAAACAGTCGCATGCCGTGAGACACGGTCTTGGCGACAAATTCAATCATTTGCATGGCAAAGTTCACCACGCCAAGCAACAAGGCCCAAATGGGGTTCTTGCTGGTACCGAATGGTGCAGACACCAATTCGTGCGCCCAGCCGCCCATACCCTTGATTTTGATGTTGTAGAACAAGCAAATCAGCAGCACAGACACGGACAAGCCCAGTGTTGTAGACAAGTCGGCGGTTGGCACCACACGCAAGTAAGCATGGTGCGGATCGTGGCCAGTGGCTTCGTAGTACTGCGCCCACAAGGCGGGCAACAAGTCCACAGGCAGCATGTCCATGGCGTTCATGAGGAAAATCCACACAAACACGGTCAAAGCCAACGGGCCAATAAGCTTGCGGCTTTGCGCGTTGTGAATGACGGACTTGGCCTGGTTGTCGACCATTTCAAACATCATCTCGACAGCGGCCTGGAAACGTCCGGGTACGCCAGAGGTTGCCTTGCGAGCGGCCAACCACATGACGAAACAGCCTACAACACCAAGAATGGCAGCTACAACGATGGAGTCCAAGTTGTAGACAGAAAAATCAATGATGGACTTTTGCTTGACGTTTTGCAGATGCTGCAAGTGGTGAACGATGTATTCACTTGCCGTCGGTCCGTGCGCCTCAGTCGCCATAACGAATCAATGCCTTCAAAAATCAAACAACACGCTTGGCACGCCGGCTGTGCATCACAAACACCAGCACGTGCACTTTCAGCGCAACTACAACGCCGGCCAGCAAAGCCAACCAGCTCAAATCTTCAATCGCCTTGGGCGCAGACACCATCAGCACCACCGACAACAGCAGCTTGACGACCTCCAACACGGCAAAGCCGATCAGGGAACCCGCCGGGTGGGCAGACAACTGCCGCATCATGCGGCCATGCAACCCAACCACCATCAGAGCCGCCGGCACAACAATGGCGGCACCGCCATACACAAACGATGTCGCCTGTACTCGACCGACCAGCCACCACGCAACCGCACCTAGCGCCACCACAGTGACACACTGCCAAGCCAATAGGGCCCAAGGCGATAAAACCGACTGCGCCGCGCGCCAAGCCACTGCTTGCTCGTGCGTCATGGGCTCAAAACCCTCATCTGCGTCCTGCTCTGTGTCCTGAACCTCTTGCGAGGCCAGCGACGCATCCAACACCTGTGAGGGCTCTGGATTCGCGTCACCGGACACACCCTTATCAGGGTTTGTATCTAGTTCGCGCTGTGGGATTGTCGTCATGTGACATTACTCGCAGGTTACAAACTCACAAACAGACGAGCCCGAGAACAACCCAGCATTATACGTAGAAACCATAGGTTGCAAGCCAATGACCTTCGAAATGTGACAGACATGGCAGTCCCACCTGGAACAGCGGTAATCCAGCTGGCGTCGCAGCGCCCCTCAAAGCGGGATAATCTGACCATGACAGCCTCACCCTCAACCCCCTCAGATTCCCTCATCACCTACCCCTGCCACTTCCCCATCAAGGTCATGGGCAGCACGGTGCCCGAGTTTGTTCCCGCCATTTGCCACGTGGCGCGCAGCTTTGACCCCGAGTTTGACGAGGCCACCATCGAACTGCGTGCCAGCAAAGGCGGTAATTACCAAGGCGTCACTGTGACCGTACATGTGCACAACCGCGAGCAGCTCGACGAGCTGTACCGCACGCTGTCCAGCCACCCGCTGGTCAAAGTGGTGCTGTAAGGACGCACGCTGTGCCCGAGATAGACCACACATTGCAGGTGCGCGAATGGGGCTTGGTGGACTACCCCACCACCTTCGACGCCATGCAAGCCTTCACCGCCCAGCGCGGTGACGCCACGCCCGACGCACTGTGGCTGTGCGAGCACACGCCTGTGTTCACCCAAGGGCTGGCAGGCAAGGCCGATCATGTGTTGGACGCTGGTGACATACCCATCATTGCGAGCAACCGCGGCGGGCAAGTCACCTACCACGGCCCAGGGCAGGCGGTGGCGTATCCGCTCATCGACCTGAGGCGTGCGGGCTATTTTGTCAAAGAATATGTGTTCCGCCTGGAAGAAGCCGTGATTCGCACGCTGGCGCACTTTGATGTGGTGGGCCACCGTGTACGCAGCGCACCCGGCATTTATGTGCGCTTACACAACCCGTTTGACCATGCGCGCTTGCCAGTCGCGCCCGCGGGCACCGACCCTTTTATCGGTCTTGGGAAAATCAGCGCTTTGGGCATCAAGGTCTCCAAACACTGCACTTACCATGGCTTGGCTTTGAATGTGCATATGGACTTATCGCCCTTTGCACGCATCAACCCTTGCGGCTATGCTGGTCTACAAACTGTTGACCTTCATACAATAGGCGTCAACACACATGTGGCGCAGGTGCATTTATTGCTGCGCCAGCACTTAAGCGCATTGCTGCAATAACGCCGTGCCTAGAGAGAATCCAATGAGCGACACCGCCACCAGCACCTCCAAGCCCTACGACGCAACGGCCAAGCAAAAGTCCAGCGACAAAGTCTCGCGCATACCCATCAAAGTCGTACAGGGTGAGACACTCAAAAAGCCGGACTGGATTCGCGTGCGCGCGGGCAGCCCCAACACGCGCTTTTACGAAATCAAAGACATACTGCGCCAAAACAAATTGGTCACTGTGTGCGAAGAGGCCTCATGCCCCAACATCGGCGAGTGCTTTGGCAAGGGTACGGCCACATTCATGATCATGGGCGACAAGTGCACGCGCCGCTGCCCGTTTTGTGATGTGGGCCACGGCCGCCCTGACCCGCTGGACGTCGACGAACCCCGCAACTTGGGCGCCACCATTGCGGCGCTCAAGCTCAACTATGTGGTGATCACCAGTGTGGACCGCGACGACTTGCGCGACGGTGGCGCGGGTCACTTTGTGGCCTGCATTGAAGAGGTGCGCAAGCAGTCGCCCAACACACAAATTGAAGTGCTGGTGCCCGACTTTAGAGGCCGCGATGACCGCGCCTTAGAGATTTTGAAAGCCGCGCCACCTGATGTCATGAACCACAACATGGAAACCGTGCCGCGCTTGTACAAAGAAGCCAGGCCTGGCTCAGACTACGCCTTCAGCTTGAACCTGTTGAAGAAGTTCAAGGCGCTGTTTCCAAACGTCCCGACCAAAAGCGGCCTGATGGTGGGCTTGGGCGAAACCGACGAGGAAATCTTGGCGGTGATGCAAGACATGCGCGACCACAACATCGACATGCTCACCATTGGCCAATACTTGGCGCCCAGCGGACACCACATTCCAGTGCGCCGCTACGTGCACCCAGACACCTTCAAAATGTTTGAGCAACGCGCCAAAGACATGGGTTTTAGCCACGCCGCCGTAGGCGCCATGGTGCGCTCCAGCTACCACGCCGACGTGCAAGCACACGCGGCTGGCGTGTAAAACCCGAACCCGAACACAGCGTGGGCGCAGCAATAAGCAAGCAACCGCAACCATAACGACAACAGCACACATGGACAGCGAACCGTCATCCTAGGATGTGACGCGTTTGATTATCGATATGTGGTGTCTGGGGTCTGATATGCGCCGTTGGGTGTCTAACGTCGGGTACGGGTGTCGCGTCTCCAGTCACAGGTTTTTAGTCTTTTATATTCGCTTACGTTTAACTTCCACACCATGGCCAACACTTCAGGCGCAAGCCACGCATCGACTTGGGCCATTGC
>JANREF010000080.1:0-3962 GCA_030726195.1 Burkholderiaceae bacterium
TGCCAGCGCGTGCCGCCATGCCCAAGCCGTCACCGGTGTTGATGAAGGCGTTGGTGGAGGCTGCAAAAATGCGACCCGCACCGCCCGTGGCCAGCAGCGTGGTTTTGGCTTCCAAAATGTAGGTGTCGCCTGTTTCCATTTCCATGGCGGTCACACCCACGACATCGCCCGAGTCGTCGCGAATCAGGTCCAACGCCATCCACTCCACGAAGAAGGTGGTGCGTGCGGCAACGTTTTGTTGGTACAGCGTGTGCAGCATGGCGTGGCCAGTGCGGTCGGCCGCAGCACAGGCGCGCTGCACTGGCTTTTCGCCGTAGTTGGCGGTGTGTCCGCCAAATGGACGCTGGTAAATGGTGCCGTCTGGGTTGCGGTCAAACGGCATGCCCATGTGCTCCAAGTCGTACACGACTTTGGGTGCTTCGCGGCACATGAATTCGATGGCGTCTTGGTCGCCCAGCCAGTCCGAGCCTTTGATGGTGTCGTAAAAGTGGTAGTGCCAGTTGTCTTCAGACATGTTGCCCAAGGAGGCGCCGATGCCGCCTTGCGCCGCTACGGTGTGTGAGCGTGTGGGGAAGACTTTGGACAAAACCGCGACGTTCAGACCTGCGCGTGCCAATTGCAATGAGGCACGCATGCCTGAGCCGCCTGCACCGACGATGACGACGTCAAATTTGCGTCGTGGCAGTGATGCCGTGTTGGATGAAGAGGTGGTTGTGGTTGTCATGGCTTAGAGCCTCCAGAGTGCTTGAATGGCCCAAGCCGCACATGCGATGAGCCAAACCAAAGTGAACAAATGCAAGGCCAAGCGCACACCGAAGGGCTTGACGTAGTCCATCCAAATGTCGCGCATGCCGACCCACACGTGGTACAGCATGGCCAGGATGACGACGAATGTGAGCACTTTCATCCACTGAGCGGCAAAAATGCCTGCCCACACGGCGTAGGTGATGGGGCCTGAGGTGAGCAGCACTTGTGCCAGCAACACCACGGTGAACAAAGCCATTAACAAGGCGGTGGCGCGTTGTGCCATCCAGTCGCGCAAGCCATAGTGCGCGCCGGTCACGACGCGTTTTGAACCAAAATTAACTGACATGGTTTTTCCTTTTTATATGTGCTTCAGCGCGTATCAGTACAAACCAAACAGTTTGGCACCCAGTACAGCGGTCAACCCCAAGCCAATGACCAAGGTGACGATGGCAGAAGATTTGCCAAACTCTTTGGTCACGCTGTGGGTGGCGTCCATGTACAGGTGGCGCACGCCAGCGGTGAAGTGGTGCAAGTAGCCCCAAATCAAGGCCAATACCACCAGCTTCAAGAACCAGCCTGGGTACACGCTCACGCCTTGGTCGAAAGCAGCGGTGAGGTATTCAAACGACACTTCCGAGCTGATGGATTTGTCGAACATCCAAATGATGAAGGGCATGAGCACAAACATCAGCAAGCCACTGACGCGGTGCAATATAGACACCCAGCCTGCTGGCGGCAGGCGGTAGGTGGTCAAGTCCTTAAAAGCATTGATGTTGCGGAATTCGCGCCGCGGTTTTTTCAACTCGGTCATTGTTAAAGGCTTTCTAGTGGAACATTGGGTTGTGGCCTACGCCGCACCGGCAGCTGTAACCGCTTGGTAACCAAGCCGGTAAAGCAATCGATTCTATTGCAATGCAACATACGTGATCCTTGCGCATACGCATGTATCCGATCAGATTGCTAGAGCATTGTTGCGGTGATGTTTGGGGCTGCATGGCCAAAAAATGGATTGGGAGGGTGTGCGTTAGTTGAGGTCGTTTTGGTAGTGGTGGGTGTCGGTCAGGTACAAGCCCCGGCGCAGCTCCATAGGGGTGTCGTTGTAGGTGTAGGCAATTCGTTCTACGCTTAAAAGCGGCGTGCTGGGGGCGACTTGTAGCAGTTGTGCCGCCTGCTCGTCTGGCAACACGGCCTTGAGCTTTTCGCTGGCGCGCACCATGCGCACGCCAAACTCGGTTTCGAACAGGCTGTACATCGCCCCGGTGTAATCATTCAAGTGCTCTGCACTGAGGCCTTTGAACGGCCCCGCGGGCAGCCACAAATCCTCACAAATGGTGGGAACACCGGCAAAACTCAGCACCCGACGCACCTGAATCAAGGCGTCTGCCGTGCGCAAGCCCAGCAGCCTGGCCACTTCAGCGCTGGCGCGGGCGCGCTTGCAGTAAATGATGTCTCGCCTGGCTGGGCCTTCGGTTTGTATGGTGCCCAAGTCGGGTTGCAGGCGCAAAAACCGGTATTGCACTTGTTGCTCGGCGTGTGTGGCCACAAACGTGCCTTTGCCTTGCTTGCGCACCAGCAAGTTATCGGCGGCGAGCTCGTCTATGGCTTTGCGTACCGTGCCTTGGCTGACTTTAAAGCGTGCGGCCAGCTCGAACTCGCTTGGGATCACATCGCCCGGGCGCCATTCGCTTTGCTGCAAGCTTTGCAAAATGAGCGCTTTAATTTGCTGGTACAGCGGGCTGAACGCAGGTGGGGCCAAAGCCGCGCCCGAAGCAAGGCCTGCGCCGGAGACGTCTTGAGACGGCTCTAAGGCACCGGGCTGGGCGGAGGAGGGCTGTTGGATAGGACTCATAAATCTGGCGGCTCGCGCGCAAGGCGCAAGCAAATGTGCGAGGCCAATTGTGCCACGGATCAGGCCGATATCGTATCTTATATAAGACATAAGACAAATTGACTTCAAGGGTTTACGAGGGTACACTGTGCAGCTGTTTGTCAACGCCCAAGTGGCGCTAGACGAGCCCGCCTTATTTGCGCACCCCATTTGTTTCAATCCTTCTCAATCTGTTGGAGTTATCTATGAGTAAAGCCCCCGTTCGCGTTGCAGTTACAGGTCCTGCTGGCCAAATTGGCTACGCATTGTTGTTCCGCATCGCATCTGGCGAAATGTTGGGCAAAGACCAGCCCGTGATTCTCCAGCTGTTGGAAATTCCTGACGAGCGCGCTCAAAAGGCACTGCAAGGCGTGATGATGGAGTTGCAAGACTGCGCATTCCCATTGTTGGTGGGTATGGAGGCGCATTCCGACCCCATGCAAGCGTTTAAAGACACCGACTACGCATTGTTGGTGGGCTCACGTCCACGTGGCCCGGGCATGGAGCGTGCTGAGTTGTTGGCCGCCAACGGCGCCATCTTTACGGCACAGGGCAAAGCGCTCAACGCCGTTGCCAGCCGCGACGTGAAAGTGTTGGTTGTGGGCAACCCCGCCAATACCAACGCCTACATCGCCATGAAAGCTGCACCAGACCTCAAGCGCGGCAACTTCACCGCCATGCTGCGCCTGGACCACAACCGCGCGCTGAGTCAAATTGCCAGCAAGACCGGCAAGGCCGTGGCAGACATCGAAAAGCTGTGTGTGTGGGGCAACCACTCACCCACCATGTACGCCGACTACCGCTTCGCCACCATCAACGGTGAGTCTGTGAAAGACATGATCAACGATCAAGAATGGAACGCCAACACGTTCTTGCCAACCGTTGGCAAGCGCGGCGCGGCCATCATTGAAGCGCGTGGCCTGAGCTCTGCTGCATCTGCTGCCAATGCTGCGATTGACCACATGCGCGATTGGGCGTTGGGCACCAACGGCAAGTGGGTGACCATGGGCATTCCATCAGACGGCCAGTACGGCATTCCAAAAGACGTCATGTTTGGCTTCCCTGTGACCTGCGAAAACGGCCAGTACAAGGTTGTTGAAGGCTTGGCCATCGACGAGTTCAGCCAAGCTTGCATCGCCAAGACACTGAATGAGCTCACAGACGAGCAAGCAGCCGTTGCGCACTTGGTTTAAACACCAGGTTTGATTGTTGGCTGGCACATCTGCACATTCACACACCACGTTCACACACCATCAGTGATGCAGCACAGTGATACACCCGCGCAAGCCAACAGCCACGAAGGAGCGGTATGACCGCGCCTAAGGCTGTGCATCCGCGCGCTGTATTG
>JANREF010000080.1:4062-8674 GCA_030726195.1 Burkholderiaceae bacterium
TTGGGTGTGGCCGCCGCGCAAGTGGCGTTTGTCATGTTGCCCAAAGTGGAAACACGTGGCGACGTCGATCAAGCCTGTGCCGTGATTGATGAAGCGGTGGGGCAGCAAGGTGCGTGGGGCCCGGACCACCCCATGCCAGTGCATGTGCTCATAGAGTCGCCTGGTGCAGTCAGCCGCGTGCACGACATTGCCGCGCACCCGCGGGTGCAAAGCCTGAGCTTCGGTCTGATGGATTTTGTGTCCGCCCACGGCGGCGCCATTCCCGCGTCGGCCATGGGCGTGCAAGGCCAATTTGAGCACCCGTTGGTGGTGCGCGCCAAGCTGGAGATTGCCAGCGCCGCGCACGCGCACGGTAAGGTGCCCTCGCACTGTGTCGTGACTGAGTTCAAGGACGCGGCTGCACTGACACAGGCCGCCACACACGCCAACCAGCGTTTGGGTTTCACGCGCATGTGGAGCATCCATCCCGACCAGGTGCGCCCCATATTGGCAGCGTTTTCGCCGGCGCAAGACGATGTGGCGCATGCCGTGCGGGTCATAGAAGCCGCACTGGCCGCCGACTGGGCGCCAGTGTCCGTAGATGCGCAGTTGCACGACCGCGCCAGTTACAGGTATTTTTGGCAGCTACTCGAGCGCGCACACGCCACTGGCGCGGCGCTACCCGAGTCGCTGCAGTCGTTTTTTACTGTGTCTCATTAAGCCGCATAGGTGAGAGCCGCAGCCTTGTTGCAAGCACTGTTTTTTGATTGGAGTACTTCATGACTGATTTCTTAAAAAATTACCAAGCCCACGTGGGCGAGCGTGCAGCCATGGGTATTCCCCCGCTGCCACTGACCGATGTTCAAACCGCGGAATTGATCGAGCTGATCAAAAATCCACCCGCAGGTCATGGCGAAGATTTGGTTGACATGCTGACCCACCGCGTACCACCCGGCGTGGACGACGCGGCCAAGGTCAAAGCGTCGTTCTTGTCTGCTGTGGCGCACGGCGATGTGAGCTGTGGCTTGATCACACCAGCACACGCCACGCAGTTGCTGGGCACCATGCTGGGCGGCTACAACGTCAAGCCTTTGGTCGACTTGCTGGACAAGCCTGCCGTGGCCGAAGTGGCTGCCGCGGCGCTGAAGAAAACCTTGCTGATGTTCGATGCGTTTTACGACGTGGACACCAAAGCCAAAGCCGGCAACGCCCACGCCAAAGACGTGGTGCAAAGCTGGGCCAATGCCGAGTGGTTCACCACTCGCCCCAAGGTAGCAGAAAAAATCACGGTGACGGTCTTCAAAGTACCGGGCGAGACCAACACCGACGATTTGTCGCCAGCGCCCGACGCATGGAGCCGCCCCGACATTCCACTGCACTACTTGGCCATGCTCAAGAACACGCGCGCCGACGCAGCCTTCAAGCCTGAAGAAGACGGCAAGCGCGGCCCCATGCAGTTCATCAACGACCTCAAAGCCAAAGGCAACCTGGTCGCTTACGTGGGCGATGTGGTGGGCACGGGCTCATCACGCAAGTCGGCCACCAACTCTGTGGTGTGGGCCACAGGCGAAGACATTCCATTTGTGCCCAACAAGCGCTTTGGCGGCGTGACCTTGGGCGGCAAAATCGCCCCCATCTTCTTCAACACCCAAGAAGACTCCGGCTCGTTGCCCATAGAGGTGGACGTGTCCAAGTTGGACATGGGCGACGTGATCGACATCTTCCCGTACGAGGGCAAGATTGAGCGCGCTGGCGCGTTGGTTGAAAACTTCGCCCTCAAGAGCGATGTGCTGCTGGACGAAGTACAAGCCGGTGGCCGCATCAACCTGATCATTGGCCGCTCACTCACCGCCAAAGCTCGCGAGTCCTTGGGCTTGCCTGCCGCGACCGAATTCCGTTTGCCCAAAGCGCCAGTGGATACCGGCAAAGGCTTCACGGTAGCGCAAAAAATGGTGGGCCGCGCATGCGGCATGCCTGTGGCCAACGGCAACCAAACCGGTATTCGCCCAGGCACCTACTGCGAACCCAAAATGACCACGGTGGGCTCACAAGACACCACAGGCCCCATGACCCGTGACGAGTTGAAAGACTTGGCGTGCTTGGGCTTCTCTAGCGACTTGGTCATGCAGTCGTTCTGCCACACAGCGGCTTACCCCAAGCCTGTGGACGTGAAAATGCACCACGACTTGCCAGCGTTTATTGCCAACCGCGGTGGCGTGTCCTTGCGCCCAGGTGACGGCGTGATTCACTCTTGGCTCAACCGTTTGTTGTTGCCCGATACCGTGGGCACTGGCGGCGACAGCCACACCCGCTTCCCCATTGGTATTTCTTTCCCAGCAGGCTCCGGCTTGGTGGCGTTTGCGGCGGCCACAGGCGTGATGCCTTTGGACATGCCCGAGAGTATTTTGGTGCGCTTCAAAGGCGAGATGCAGCCCGGCATTACCCTGCGCGATTTGGTGCATGCCATTCCCATGTACGCCATCAAACAAGGTCTGCTGACCGTTGCCAAGAAGGGCAAGATCAACGCCTTCTCAGGCCGCATCCTCGAAATCGAAGGCTTGCCCAACTTGAAAGTGGAACAGGCGTTTGAGCTGTCCGACGCCTCCGCAGAGCGCTCCGCCGCCGGTTGTACCGTCAAGCTCAACAAAGAGCCCATCATTGAGTACATGACCTCCAACGTCGTGCTCATGAAAAACATGATTGCCAACGGCTACGAAGACAAGCGCACGCTGCAGCGCCGCATCGAAGCCATGGAAGCATGGATGGCCAAGCCTGAGTTGCTCGAAGCCGACAAAGACGCCGAGTACGCCGAGGTCATCGAAATCGACTTGGCCGACATCACAGAACCCATCGTATGCTGCCCCAACGACCCTGATGATGCCAAGCCATTGTCAGACGTGGTCAACACACCCATTGACGAAGTGTTCATCGGCTCGTGCATGACCAATATTGGTCACTTCCGCGCCGCATCCAAGTTGCTCGAAGGCAAGCGTGACATCCCGGTGAAGCTGTGGGTTGCACCCCCCACCAAAATGGACGCAGCCGAGCTGACCAAAGAAGGCCACTACGGCGTGTTTGGCACAGCCGGTGCGCGTACGGAAATGCCAGGCTGCTCACTGTGCATGGGCAACCAAGCACAGGTGCGCGAGGGTGCGACTGTGATGTCAACATCAACACGCAACTTCCCCAACCGCTTGGGCAAGAACACCAACGTGTTCTTGGGCTCGGCCGAATTGGCTGCCATTTGCTCCAAACTGGGCCGCATTCCAACAGTGGCCGAGTACCACGCCGACATGGGTGTGGTGAACAAGGATGGCGCGCAGGTCTACCGCTACATGAACTTCGATCAAATCGAAGAGTACGCAGCGGTCGCCAAAGGTGCTGCGGTTTAAAGGCGGTTGGTAGCGAGTTACATCGAGTTAAACCGAAGGACAGCCTTTGGTAACGACTCGGCTGTAAACCGTGACGGCCAGGGCCCCATTTGCTGTGCAGGTGGGGCTTTTTTCATGGGCGTCGCTGTGCGGCTAGGTCTGTCAAAATGAGCAGCTATTCGCAAAAAGGAAAGTCATACGCATGGTGTGGGGTTGTGGCGGCTTAAGTGGTCGTGAATCTAGGGCGCAAGTCTTGGTTGCCGGCGCGGGCATTGGTGGCTTGGCCGCGGGCATTGCCTGCGCGCGTCAAGGCCACATGGTGCGCGTGTTTGAGCAGTCGGGTGCGTTCGCACCAGTGGGCGCTGGCATTCAGCTGGGGCCCAATGCCACGCGCATTTTAGAAGCGTGGGGCTTGCTGGACGAGTTGTTGGCTGTGGCCTGTGTGCCGCAGAACTTGGTTGTGCGATCGGTGCAAACAGGGCGCGTGCTGGCCCGAAAGGCTTTGGGCGAATCCAGCCTTGCCACTTATGGCGCGCCGTATGTGTGCGTGCACCGTGCGGACCTGCACCGTGTGTTGCTCGAAGGGTTCAGTCAACTCAGCGACGTGTCGATTCGCGCTGGGCGCAGTGTGGTGAGTGTGGACGACACGCCCGTTGAAGGCGTGTGTGTGCAAGTGGGGGACGACCCGCCTGTGCAAGGAGATGTTTTGGTGGGCGCTGACGGCTTGTGGAGTTGCACGCGCGAGGCGCTGCTGGGCAATGCCGCCCCAGCGCCCACAGGGCACGTGGCTTACCGTGCCATGGTGCCGTGTGCCGATATGCAGGCTGAGGCACGCAGCCAGGATGTGACCGTGTGGCTGGGTCCAGCCGTGCACGTGGTGCAGTATCCCGTGCGCAGCGGTGAGGCCATGAACGTGGTGGTGGTGGCGCACGCTGCATTCCAAGGGCAGGCGCAATGGTGGGACAACGCCACGCCGGCCTTTGAGGTTAAAAATGCATTGGGCAACACCTGCAAGATGTTGTCAGACCTGATTGCCAGCGTGCCCGACGAGCGCAGCGTCGACCATCCCGACGGTTGGCTGGCTTGGCAGCTGTTTGAGCGTGCACCCGTGAGCGGGCCTGATGACATGGCCATGGGCCGTGTGGCGTTGTTGGGTGATGCGGCTCACCCCATGCGTCCTTACCTGGCGCAAGGCGCAGGCATGGCGATTGAAGACGCCCACGAGCTGGGCCGCGTGCTGGCCATGCCGGCACTGAGCGTGC
>JANREF010000081.1 GCA_030726195.1 Burkholderiaceae bacterium
AGCTCAGCTCAACACAATGTTGTACAGCTCGGGGCTTAGGCTGGCATCGGCTTGCAGCGCAATGGGCTTACCAATAAAAGCGCTCAGCCCGCCCAGGTGAGCACTTTCTTCATCTTGCAACATGTCCACCACGCTGGTGTGTGCCACCACCCGAAACATGGCCGGATTGAAGTTGCGCGCCTCGGTCAACAGTTCGCGCAAGATGTCGTAGCACACGGTGCGCGCGGTTTTCACTGCGCCACGGCCATGACACACAGGGCATTCGGTACTCAAAATGTGGGCCAGCGACTCGCGCGTGCGCTTGCGCGTGAGCTCCAATAAACCCAAGGCAGAAAATCCGCCAAGACTTGTTTTGGTGCGGTCCCGACTCAAGTGCTTTTGCAGCTCGGCCAGCACCGCGTCGCGGTGCTTGTCGGTGTGCATGTCTATGAAGTCCACAATCACAATCCCACCCAGATTGCGCAACCGCAGTTGTCTGGCAATGGTTTGTGCGGCTTCTAAGTTGGTTTTGAAAATGGTCTCTTCAAAATTTTTGGCCCCCACATAACCACCGGTGTTCACGTCTATGGTGGTGAGCGCCTCGGTTTGATCGATCACCACGTAGCCGCCAGAGCGCAAGTCCACACGGCGCTGCAAGGCCGTGGCAATTTCGCCGTCGACGTTGTACATGTCAAACACCATGCGCTCGCCTTGGTACAAGCTGAGTTTGTCTAAGGTATCGGGCATGAAGTGTGTCGCAAAGGCCTGCATGGCTGCGAGCTGCTCTTTGGAGTCGATGCGGATGTGTTGTGTTTGTGGCTCCGCCACGTCGCGCAGAACGCGTTGAACCAAACTCAAATCTTGATGCAACAGCGACGGTGCGGGCTGCGTGCTGCTGCCTGCCTTGATGCGCGCCCACATGGCCTTCAAGTAGGCGATGTCGCGCGCGAGCTCTTCGTCGCTGGCGTCCTCGGCGTTGGTGCGTAAGATGTATCCACCCAGTTGGCCGCCTTCGCCCTCACCGCGCAGCGCCAACAAACGCTTGCGCAGCGCCTCACGTTGCTCGGCCGGTATTTTTTGCGACACGCCCACATGGTCGTCTTGCGGCAAATACACCAACAAGCGCCCAGCCACGCTGATTTGTGCGCTCAAGCGCGCCCCTTTGGTGCCCAACGGGTCTTTGAGCACCTGCACCAAAATGGACTGTCCTTCAAAGACCTGACGCTCTATGGGCGGCACAGCCGGTGCCGCCTCGCCGTCTTTGAGGTGCTTGGCCGCCAAATTGGGTATCAAATCGGCCACGTGCAAAAACGCTGCGCGCTCCAACCCCACATCGACAAACGCAGACTGCATACCCGGCAACACACGCGTGACTTTGCCCATGTACACATTGCCCACCAAGCCACGCTCCAGCGAACGCTCTATGAGTACGTCTTGCACCGCGCCATGTTCGATGACGGCAACGCGCGTCTCCTGCGGAGACCAATTGATCAGAATTTCTTGGCTCATAACTTAGACCGCCAACTTGACGCCCGCGCTGCCCAATAGCTGCGCGGTCTCATAAGCGGGCAATCCCATGATGCCCGAATAACTGCCGCTGATATGTTGCGCAAACAATGCCGCCATGCCTTGTATGGCATAGGCACCGGCTTTACCCATGGGCTCGCCCGTGGCCACATAGGCCTTGACTTGCGCAGGCGACAGTGGCGCGAACCGCACACTGGAGCGCGACACAGCCACGCCCACTTGCAGCACACCCGCTTTGTCCAAGCGCCCCACCGCCACCGCAGTGAGCACTTGGTGGGTGCGCCCGCTGAGCGCTGCCAACATGCGACGTGCATGCGCTGCACTGCTGGGTTTGCCCAAAATATCGCCATCCAAGGCCACCGTGGTGTCGGCACACAACACCACACGCGGGGGTAAGCCCCGCACTTGCATGCGCTGCACAGACGCCTCGAGTTTGAGCCGCGTCACACGCTTGACGTAAGCCAGTGCACGCTCACCCGGCAACACCGCCTCCAGGGCCTCGGCTGCGGCCAACTCATTGACGCCTGGCACCAAGACCTGTGCGTCCACGCCCCACAGCTTGAGCAGATCGGCGCGCCTAGGGCTTTGTGAGGCGAGGTAAATGGCGTTGCGGGCTGGTTTGGGCATGGTCAGTAGGTGGCTGGAGCGGGCATTACTCGCGGTGGTAGGGGTGGTTGGCATTGACCGACCACGCACGGTACAGCTGCTCAATGAGCAGCACGCGCGCCATGGCATGGGGCAATGTGAGATCGGACAGGCGTATGCGCTGGTGTGCGTTGCGGCGCAGTTCTGGATCTAAGCCATCGGGTCCGCCAACGAGCAAGACCACGTCGGTACCGCCCAGCTGCCACTGCGTCAGCTGCTCAGCAAGTTGCTTGGTGGTGACGTTGGTGCCACGCTCGTCCAGCGCGACAATGCGCGCGCCTTTGGGAATGTGGGCTTCTATGCGCACGCGCTCCGCGGCCATGATGCCTGCGATGTCGCTGGAATGGCGGGGCTGCGTTTTGACCAAACGCACATCCACCTTCAGTTCAGGTGGAAAACGTTTGGCGTAGTCGTCGAAAGCGGTTTGCGCCCAGTCGGGCATGCGTTGACCAACCGCAATCAGGATCAATCGCATGGCCGCGTCTGGCGCTTACTTGGCTTTTTTCGCTGCGGGTTTGCGCGCTGCAGGCTTGGCCACGGCTTTTTTCGCAGCGGGCTTGGCGGCTGGTTTGGGGGCAGACCGCGCAACCGACTTTGCGGGTGCCTTGGCCGATGGCTTCACAGGAGACTTTGTGACGGCCTTTGTAGGTGCTTTTGCAGGTGGCTTTGCAGGTGGCTTTGCAGGCGCTTTTGTCGGCACTTTGGCAGCCGTCTTTTTAGACGCGGTCTTTTTTGCCGCAGCTTTAGGTTTGTTCACCGAGACCGTTTTGGGCTTGGTCGCCGGCGTTGCGGTTTTGGCCGTGGCTTTCTTCACCACGGTGGTCTTGGCTGGCGCTTTCTTAGCGGCTGCTTTTTTCGCCTTGGCGGCCTTCAAAGCCTCTTGCTTAGGGCTGGCAGCCTTGGACGTAAAAATGGGTTTGGGCACCGCAGTGGCCGCAGTGCGACCAGCCGCTTTGGCTTCTGCCTTGGCCGCGGTTTTTGCAGCTGTGCGCGATGGAGCCTTCTTGGCTGGCGACTTTTTAGCGCTGGCTTTTTTGGCCACTGGCTCGGCATCGTCCATGGGCTCAGACGCTTTCACCAAGCCACGCACTTGGGCCTGCTTGATGCGCACAGGCTTGTCGCCCCAAATTTCTTCCAACCGGTAGTACTCGCGAATGATGGGCTGCATCACGTGCACCACGGCAGCGCCGCAGTCCACGATGATCCACTCGCCATTGGCTTCGCCCTCGACACGCGGCTTAGACAGGCCAGACTCACGAACGCTGTCGCGAACGCTGGAGGCCAAGGCCTTGGTCTGGCGGTTGCTAGAGCCACTTACGATGATGACGCGCTCGAACAACGAGGACAAATGCTCGGTGTCAAACACGGTGATGTCTTTGCCTTTCACATCTTCAAGCGCCTCAACAATGAGGTTTTGCAAAGATTGAATATCGGTTTTGGTGCTCATGGGGCGACTTTGAAGAGAGAGATGAAAGACAGGATTAACAAACGTTGAACGGCAAACGGGACACATGGGGTCATACATTGGGCCACACATTGGGGCCCACACGCGCTACAGACTCTGGCCACGGCTTAGGTTTGATACAGGTTGTGCTGAAGTATGTAGTGTGCCACTTCTGGGCTGACCTGCTCACGCCACGCGTCTAACGGTGGCGCATCTGACACATGGTCGCGCACATAGGTGGAACTGATGGACACAGGCCGCATGGGCAACAACACCACATTGAGGCCCAAATGCTGCCACGGCGCCAGGTCCGGCAAGGCATCGGTTGCGTCAGCGCTGTCCGCTGCATCGCAGCGGTAGGCCACTGCCAACACAACCCGACGGGCTATATTTTGCCACTGATGCCATGTGGTGAAACGGGTGAGCTGATCCCAGCCCACCACCAGCACCAATTCAGGGTCTGACTCATGAGGCGCACTGGGCCCACCGGGCACGGCGTAGCGCGCCTGCAGCGCATCCAAGGTGTCGCAGGTGTAACTGTCGCCACCACGCGTAATTTCGCAATCGTCGATCACGACACCGGACAGATCGGCAAAAGCGATGCGCGTCATCGCCAAGCGATGCTGCGCATCGCTGAGTTGGCGGGTTTTGTGCCAGGCCTGACCTGTTGGCACCACATGCAAGGCATTCAAGCCCAGGGTCTTGATGGCGACCTTGGCCAAGTCGTGGTGTGCCAAATGGGGCGGATCGAATGAGCCGCCCAACATACCGATGCGGATGCGCTGCGGTGTGCTCACTTGGCTGCGTTGCCCAGCCAGTCACGGCGAATCAAAAACGTGCTCAACAACTGCGCCTCAGGCGAGTCGGGTGCGGGGGTATTGGCATACGACCAGCTCACCATGGGTGGCATGGACAACAAAATAGACTCGGTTCGCCCACCGGACTGCAGTCCAAAGTGCGTGCCTCGGTCCCATACCAAATTGAACTCGACATAGCGCCCACGGCGGTACAGCTGGTGCGCGCGGTGTTGCTCGGTGTACGGCGTGGCAATGCGCGCCTTGGCGATAGGCATGTAAGCGCCCAAGAATGCGTCGCCCACAGCCTGCATCATTTCGAAGCTGCGCTGCTGCCCCAGCTCCGAGAAGTCGTCAAAGAACACGCCGCCCACACCGCGCTGCTCACCCCGGTGGGCCAAGTAAAAATACTCGTCGCACCAGGTCTTAAAGCGCGGGTACAAGTGCTCGCCAAACGGCTGGAGCGCATCGGCGCAAGACTGGTGGAAGTGCACCGCATCTTCTTCAAAGCCGTAATACGGCGTCAAGTCCATGCCCCCGCCAAACCAGCACACCGTCTCCCCGCCACCTGTGGGCGTGGCCGCAATCATGCGTACGTTCATGTGTACGGTCGGGGCAAACGGGTTGCGCGGGTGAAACACCAGCGACACACCCATAGCCGTAAACGGTGCACCGGCCAGCTCTGGTCTGTGCTGGGTCGCCGATGGCGGCAGGGCTGGGCCCGATACATCTGAAAAGCCGCAGCCGGCCCGCTCAAATACGGGCCCACCTTCGACGATTTGTGTGATGCCCTGGCCTTGCAGCTTTTCACCTGCGGGCTTGTGCCATGCATCCACCGTGGCCACACTGCCGTCCAGCGCTTGCACGCTGTCCATGATGCGTTGCTGCAAACCCTTTAGGTAGGCTCTAACGCTATCGGGTGAAACGGATGAAGACACGGATGAAGATGGAGATGGGGCTTGAGCGTCGGACATGGCTGGTGAGCAGTTTCAATGTGGTGCGTTGGGTGCATTGGCAGCGTCGTTAGACACTGCTGGGCGTACATACGGCTTGATAGGGCTTTGCAGTGCGGGTCTGTGGCCTTGGGCACCGTCCACAATCGCCGCTATGCGGGCAAACTCCAGGTCGGCATCGGTGCTGCTGGGCTGCGACAAGCAGCCTTTGTAGCCCACTTCCTTGTTGGCGTAGTCGATCACGGCCACCACCAGCGGCACCTGCGTGGCTTGCCACAAATGGTAAAAGCCCATGCGCCAGCCGTTGACGTAGCTGCGCGTGCCTTCTGGTGCGAGCACCAACCAAAACTCATCGCTGGCCAGCATGTCAGCAGCGGTGCTGCCCACCATGCCGGTGGCGTTGTTGCGGTGCACAGCCACGGCGCCCAGCCAGCGCATCCATGCGCCAATCACTGGCGCTTCAACCAAAGTGCTTTTGGCCCAAAACCGCACCTGCCAGCCCACGGCCCATTTGTAGCAAATCCCAACAATAAAGTCCCAGTTACTGGTGTGGGGGTAGACCACCACAATGCCTCGCGCACCGGGTAAATCGGCCTCCAACAGCTTCCAGCCTGCCAGCTGCAACACCCAGCGCGCCAAACGGCTGCCAGGGCGCTGCGATGGCGGCTTGGTACCACCACCGGTGTTGCTCACAGGCGCACGAGGTGATGCGCCAGACTGGTCTGAGCGCGCAGACTGAGGCGAGCGAGACGACTGCGGGGTTTGGTGTGGATCGAAGGTAGAGGTCATGCCAGGGCCCGCGCACCGATGTCTCGGCGGTATTGCGAGCCAGCCAGGGTGATCTGTTCAATGGCGGTGTACGCCACAGTTTGCGCTGCTTGCACGGTGTCGGCCAGAGCGCTCACGCACAACACGCGCCCGCCCGTGCTGTACAGCACACCGTCACGCAGTGCCGTACCGGCATGGAAGACCATGCAGTCGGACGTGTCGCCGGGCAAGTTGTCAATGGTGTCGCCCTTGCGTGGTGACAACGGGTAGCCATGCGCTGCCAGCACCACCCCCAGGGCCACGCGCTGGTCCCAATCTAGGGTGAGTGCGCCAAACTCGCCTTTGGCACCGGCCAACAACACTTGTCCGAGGTCGGACTGCAAGCGCATCAATATGGGCTGGGTTTCGGGATCGCCCATGCGGCAATTGAACTCCAGCGTTTTGATGTCGCCAGTGGGCGAAATCATCAACCCCGCGTACAAAAAGCCCGTAAACGTGATGCCGTCTTTCGCCATACCGCGCACAGTGGGCCAGATGACTTGCGTCATCGCTTTGTCGAACACGTCGGCTGTGACCACCGGCGCGGGTGAGTACGCGCCCATGCCGCCGGTGTTGGGGCCTTGGTCGTTGTCCAACAAGCGCTTGTGGTCTTGGCTGGTGGCCATGGGGACGACTTGTTCGCCGTCCACCATCACAATGAAACTGGCCTCCTCGCCTACCAAACATTCTTCAATCACCACGCGCGCGCCGCCGCTGTTGTGCGCCACGCCCAAGCTGTTGTCACCCAGCATGTCGTCCACTGCGGCATGGGCTTGCTCCAAGCTGGAGGCCACCACCACGCCTTTGCCAGCAGCTAAGCCATCGGCCTTGACCACAATGGGTGCGCCCATGCGGTCTATGTAGGCGTGCGCCAGTGCCGGGTCTGTGAACGTGTCAAACGCTGCAGTTGGAATGCTGTGGCGCTGCATGAAGGCTTTGGAAAATGCTTTAGAGCTTTCCAACTGCGCAGCGGCCTGCGTGGGGCCAAAAATGTGCAGACCTTGCGCGCGGAACAAGTCCACAACGCCCTCAGCCAATGGTGCCTCAGGCCCTACAACCGTGAGGTCTATGGCGTTGGCTTGCGCCCAAGCCAGCAGCTCGTGTATGTCAGTGATGGGCACATTCACCAGTTGCGTGTCGCACGCCGTACCGCCGTTGCCGGGGGCCACAAACACCTGCGCCACGCTAGCGCTGTGTACCAACTTCCAAGCCAGCGCGTGCTCTCGCCCGCCACCGCCAATTACCAATACCTTGAGGTCTTGCATAGTGTGCGCACCGTATTTGTCGTGAATGCCGCGAATCTCGCGCCTGATGTATGTGAGGGGTGCGTGGCGCAAGGGCACTCGCCCCAGACCACGCTATCCGTTGATGTCAGCCTTGATCACTCGCCCAAGTCGAGGGCTGCGTTGTGAAATACGTCTTGCACGTCGTCCAAGTCTTCCAGCATGTCCAGTAGCTTTTGCATGCGCACGGCATCGTCACCGGCCATGTCGATTGAATTTTCGGCACGCATGGTGACCTCGGCCACCTCTGGTTGCAAGCCCGCCGCCACCAATGCGGCTTTCACGGCTTCAAAGTCGGTGGGCGCACACAGCACTTCCAATGCACCGTCTTCGTCGGTCAGCACATCTTCTGCACCCGCCTCCAAGGCCACTTCCATCACCTTGTCTTCATCAGTACCTGGCGCAAACACGATTTGCCCGCAATGCTTGAACTGAAACGCCACCGAACCCTCGGTGCCCAAATTACCGCCGTGCTTACTCAAGGCATGGCGCACGGCTGCCACGGTGCGCACTTTGTTGTCGGTCATGGTGTCAATAATGACTGCCGCACCACCAATGCCGTAGCCCTCGTAACGAATTTCTTCGTAGTTCACGCCCTCGAGGTTGCCTGTGGCTTTGTCGATGTTGCGCTTGATGGTGTCGGCCGGCATGTTGGCAGCTTTGGCCTTGTCTATGGCCAAGCGCAAACGCGGATTGGCGTCGAGATCGGCACCACCGTGACGCGCCGCGACCATGATTTCGCGGATCACCCGCGTCCACACACGACCGCGTTTTTCGTCTTGACGGCCTTTTCTGTGCTGAATATTGGCCCACTTGCTATGACCTGCCATGAGAAACCCTCTTATGTACTGTAGGCTGAATGTAGTAAGGCGGCGCGCCGGCCTGGAACCCATGCGGGCTGGGCGGTTGCGCTGCTGGTACGTCATTGTACTTTCGAGCCCGAGATGTCCTGTACCCACCAAAGCCTGTGTCGTGTGCGTGCCACCAACAGGGCTTAAACCGTCAATAATGGTCACTCGAAGCGAACGGCGGTCGCTGCAGGGCCAGGTGCTGCGACTGGTTGTCATTGCCAGGCTGGCGCCAGCCCGCTGCGGCACGACCTCAAGTGCGCGCTGGTCCACGCAGCCTGTGCGAAAGCCCTCGCCGCGTTACACAACTGACCTATGAAAAACACCTTGTACATCCTACTTGCCATGCTCATTGCCCTACCCGCCTTGTTGATTGTTGCCGGCCAGTTGGGCA
>JANREF010000082.1 GCA_030726195.1 Burkholderiaceae bacterium
CTACCAACTGAGCTATTCCCGCATGATCAACTGCTTACTGTCGTTTGCTGCTGAAGCTAGAAGTATAACCAAATTTTTAGGCTCTTTTCAAAGCGCCCAAAAAATTTTTGAATATTTTTAGTGCTTCACATTCTCCGTTGACACAGGGTGTGTCGACGCAGCGCGTGCAGCAACGGCAGCAGCAATTTCGGCCTCGCTCAGTGGCTCGGGCATACGCTCGAGAGCGCGCTCCAAGACTTGGTCAATCCACTTCACTGGCACGATTTCCAAACCACTTTTCACGTTGTCTGGAATGTCAGCCAAGTCCTTGACGTTTTCCTCTGGAATGAGCACGGTTTCAATACCACCGCGCAACGCAGCCAGCAGCTTTTCTTTCAAGCCGCCAATGGCTGTGACCTCGCCGCGCAGGGTGATTTCACCCGTCATGGCCACCGTGCACTTGATGGGTATTTGGGTGAGCGCCGATACCAATGCCGTCACCATGGCAGCACCCGCGCTTGGGCCATCCTTGGGTGTTGCGCCGTCGGGTACGTGAATGTGCATATCGCGCTTGTCGAACAGCTCTTCTTTGATACCCAACGCGTTGGCACGGCTGCGCACCACGGTGCGCGCGGCTTCTACAGATTCCTTCATCACATCGCCCAGAGAACCTGTGCGGGTGATCAGACCTTTGCCGGGCATGAGCGCGGCCTCAATGGTGAGCAAGTCGCCGCCCACTTCCGTCCAAGCCAGGCCCACCACTTGACCCACTTGGTTGGTCTGCTCGGCGCGGCCATAGGTGTATTTGCGCACGCCCAAAAACTCATCCAAGTTGGCGGCATTAACCACGACCTTGGGCTGGGCCTTACCCAGCAACAAGCTCTTGATCACCTTGCGGCATATCTTTGAGATTTCACGCTCCAAGGAACGCACACCCGCCTCGCGTGTGTAGTAACGCACGACATCGCGCAAAGCGTCTTCAGTGACTTCAAGCTCGCCATCCTTCACACCGTTGTTGGCGATTTGTTTGGGCAGCAAGTACTGCATGGCGATGTGGGTTTTCTCGTCTTCGGTGTAGCCGCTCAAACGAATGACTTCCATGCGGTCCAACAAGGCCGGCGGAATATTCATAGAGTTAGAGGTGGCCACAAACATGACGTCGCTCAGGTCGAAGTCGACTTCGACGTAGTGGTCGCCAAAGGTGTGGTTTTGCTCGGGGTCTAACACCTCCAGCAACGCGCTTGAGGGGTCACCCCTGAAGTCGGTACCCAGCTTGTCGATTTCATCCAACAAGAACAGCGGGTTGCGCGTGCCTGTTTTAGACAAGTTTTGCAGCACCTTGCCGGGCAAGGCGCCAATGTAGGTACGACGGTGACCGCGAATTTCAGCCTCATCGCGCACGCCACCCAAGGCCATGCGCACGTACTTACGCCCAGTGGCCTTGGCGATGGATTGTCCCAAAGACGTTTTACCCACGCCGGGCGGGCCTACCAAACACAATATCGGTGCTTTGACCTTGTCTACGCGCTGCTGCACTGCAAGGTATTCCAAGATGCGTTCTTTGACTTTTTCCAAGCCAAAGTGGTCTGCGTTGAGCGTTTCTTCGGCCAGGGCCAAGTCGTGCAGTACTTTGGACTTTTTAGCCCAAGGCAAACCCAACAACACCTCGAGGTAGTTGCGCACCACGGAGGCTTCGGCCGACATGGGCGACATGAGCTTGAGCTTCTTCAGCTCGCTATCAGCCTTTTTACGGGCTTCTTTGGGCATGCGCGCGAGCTTGATTTTTTTCTCAATCTCTTCAATGTCTGCACCCTCTTCGCCTTCGCCCAGCTCTTTTTGGATGGCCTTGACCTGTTCGTTGAGGTAGAAGTCGCGCTGGTTTTTCTCCATCTGGCGCTTGACACGTCCGCGGATGCGCTTGTCGACGTTGAGCACGTCGACTTCGGCTTCAATTTGGCTGTAGAGCTTTTCGAGGCGCGCCTTGATGGCGGCCAAATCCAACACCTCTTGCTTGGCTTCCAGCTTCAGAGGCAAGTGCGCAGCAATGGTGTCGGCCAAACGGCCAGGCTCATCAATGCTGGAGATAGACGTGAGGATTTCTGACGGTATCTTTTTGTTCAATTTGACGTACTGGTCAAACTGCTGCATGACCGCACGACGCAGCGCCTCAATCTCGGTATCGTCGTTGTCTTGGCGCTCGCCAGCCGGCGCAATAGGCTCAACCGTAGCGGTGAAGTGCACCTCACCGTCGGTGATGGTTTTAACGGTTGCGCGCTGCACACCCTCAACCAGCACTTTCACGGTGCCGTCGGGCAACTTGAGCATTTGCAAAATACTGGCCACACAGCCAATGTCAAACATGTCTTGTGCGGTGGGCTCGTCTTTGGCAGCGGTTTTTTGCGCCACCAGCATGATGCGCCTGTCGTCGGCCATGGCCGCTTCCAGCGCCTTGATACTCTTGGCGCGGCCCACAAACAGCGGGATGACCATGTGCGGAAACACCACCACGTCGCGCAGTGGCAACAGCGGTAGTTCAATGGGGGTAGACGGCAAAACTTCTTGTCCAGACATGGCTAGCCTTATGAAAGCGCCAACGTTGCCAGTGGCAATGCGTTAGCAAACAAATGGGGCACGATGGCAGGTGTGCCAGCACACAGCTTCAGGTCGACGCTGGGTGTGGGCACGGCTTACTCAGGCCTTTTTGGCTTTTTCGTGGTACACCAGCAAAGGCGGCTTGGCGTCGTCTATGGTGGTTTCGTCCACCACGACTTGCTTGACGTTTTCTAAGCTGGGCAAATCAAACATGGTGTCGATCAGCGCTTGTTCAAGTATGGAGCGCAGACCACGAGCGCCTGTTTTACGCTTGAGCGCTTTGCGTGCAATGGCGCGCAACGCACCGGGGCGCACGTCCAGCTCGGCATCTTCCAGCGCAAACAACTTGGCAAACTGCTTGACCACCGCATTTTTGGGCGTGGTCAAGATGTCTATCAGTTGATCCTCATCCAGCTCTTCCAGTGTGGCCACCACAGGCAAGCGGCCCACCAACTCGGGGATGATGCCGAACTTGACCATGTCCTCAGGCTCTACCTCACTGAACGACTCGGAGATACTGCGCGCTTGCTTGGTTTTGACAACAGCGCCAAAACCAATACCAGAGGCCTCGGTGCGGCTTTCGATGATCTTCTCTAGACCCGCGAATGCGCCGCCGCAAATGAACAAAATGTTGGTCGTGTCTACCTGCAAAAAGTCTTGGTTGGGGTGCTTGCGCCCGCCCTGCGGTGGAATCGACGCCAAGGTACCTTCTATCAACTTGAGCAGCGCTTGCTGCACGCCCTCACCAGATACGTCACACGTGATCGATGGGTTGTCAGACTTGCGGGAAATTTTGTCGATTTCGTCGATGTACACAATGCCACGCTGCGCCTTGGCCACGTCGTATTCACAGGTCTGCAGCAACTTGGCCACAATGTTTTCCACGTCTTCGCCCACATAACCGGCTTCGGTCAAGGTGGTGGCATCGGCCATTACAAACGGCACGTCCAACATGCGTGCCAATGTTTGCGCAAGCAGCGTTTTACCTGAGCCCGTGGGGCCGATGAGCAAAATATTGCTTTTCACCAACTCGACGTCGTCTTTTTTAGCCGACGTCTTGTGGTTCAAACGCTTGTAGTGGTTGTACACCGCCACCGACAGCGCGCGCTTGGCTTTGTCTTGGCCAATGACGTAGTTGTCCAAGTTGGCCTTCAAGGCCGCAGGCGTCGGCAGTGCGTCGGTTTTCTTCTCGCCCAACTCGGTATGCGGCAACTCATCGCGCACGATGTCGTTGCACAAATCGATGCACTCGTCGCAAATGAACACAGACGGGCCCGCAATGAGCTTTTTCACCTCATGCTGGCTCTTGCCGCAAAAGGAACAATACAAATTTTTCTCGGCGCTAGCGCCTTTTTTATCGGCCATCTCTATGCCTTGATATCAATCGGTTAATGCGCTCAATGATAACGCCTTGCCTCAGCCAAGAGGCGGCAATGGCGCCGCGAATGCACCACATCGGTGCAAACCAGGCGCCATTGACAGAACGGTGACGCTACAGACGCTTTTATGCGGCCTTGGCAGCGTCTTCACGCTTGTGGATCACCTTGTCGACCAGGCCGTAATCGGCGGCCTCGTCTGCGGTCATGAAGTAGTCGCGCTCGGTGTCGCGCTCAATGCGCTCCAAGGTCTGACCAGACTGCTCTGCCAAAATATTGTTCAACACCGCACGCAAACGGATGATCTCGCGCGCATGGATTTCAATGTCGGTGGCCTGGCCTTGCGTGCCGCCCAATGGCTGGTGAATCATGACACGAGAGTTGGGCAGCGAGAAACGCTTGCCTTTGGCACCAGCGGCCAACAAAAACGCGCCCATGCTGGCAGCCATACCCGTGCACAGTGTGGACACGTCGGGCTTGATGAAGTTCATGGTGTCAAAAATCGCCATGCCAGCGCTGACTGAGCCACCGGGCGAATTGATGTAGAAGTGAATGTCTTTGTCGGGGTTCTCAGACTCCAAGAACAACAACTGTGCCACCACCAAGTTGGCGGATTGGTCGTTCACCGGCCCCACCAAAAACACCACGCGCTCTTTGAGCAAGCGCGAGTAAATGTCGTAGCTGCGCTCACCGCGGCCAGACTGCTCAACCACCATGGGGACCATGCCCAAAGCTTGTGTATCCAATGCGTTCATCGCTTTTATCTCCAAGAATAGGGTGTGTTCCGTGCTTGCCACAGCGGGCGTCTAGGGCCGCGCCTCAAGCACCACTGTAACCAACTGAGGGCAAGGCTGTTTACTTGAGGGCATTGCAATGCTTTGCAAGGCCCAACAAGCGGGCCCAACCCACTTAAAACCGGGCAAAACCAGCCGCCCAAACAACAAAAGGGCGTTCACCGCCCTTTTGTCGTCTATGTCATCAGACACCAGCATCAGCGCGCTGGCAATCGCCAGCCCACCGATTACTGCTGGGCCATCAACTCGTCAAAGTCCACGGCCTTGTCTGTCACTTTGGCCTTGCTCAGAACAAACTCGGTCACGTTGTTCTCAATCACCACGGCCTCAACTTCAGCCATGCGGCCTTGGTCGCCTGTGTACCACTTCACCACGTCGCTAGGACGCTCGTAAGAGGCTGCCATTTCGTTGATGTGTGCCTGAATCTGCTCGGTTGTAGCCTGCAGGTTTTCCGAACGCACCAGCTCAGCCACCACCAAACCCAAACGCACACGGCGCTCGGCTTGTGGGCGGAACACATCGTCTGGGATGGGTGCTTTGTCGGCGTCTTTGATGCCGCGCTGCTTCAAATCGGCACGTGCACGCTCAACCATGCGGTCCAGCTCCGCTTGCACCGCAGCTTTGGGCAAGTCCAACTCGGCCTTGGCGACCAAGCCGTCCATGGCGGCTTGTTTGTTGCGCGCTTGCAAACGGGCTTTCACCTCGCGCTGCAAGTTGGTGCGAATGTCGGTGCGCAAGGCGTCAACGGTGGCTTCGGCCACGCCCAGTGACTTGACGAAGTCTTCGTCAACCGCTGGCATAGAAGCGCCTTCAATCTTGTGCAGTGTCACCATGAAGTCGGCCGTTTTACCAGCCACGTCCTTGCCGTGGTAATCCTCTGGGAATGCTAGTGGGAAGGTCTTGCTCTCGCCGGTTTTCATGCCGCGCACAGCATCTTCAAACTCTTTGAGCATTTGGCCGTCGCCGACCAAAAACTGGAAGCCATCGGCCTTGCCACCATCAAACGGCACGCCGTCAATGGAGCCTAGAAAGTCGATGGTGACGCGGTCGCCGTCTACAGCGGCCTCTGCTGCGGGGCGCTGCGCAAAGGTGCGGCGCTGCTTGCGCAGAATGTCAACAGTCTTATCGATGGCCTCTTCGGTCACATCGGCGGTGAGTTTTTCAATTTCAACGCTAGAGACATCGCCCAATTTCACTTCTGGGTAGACCTCAAACACGGCGTCAAAGCTCAACTCGCCCTCTGGCGCGCCTTCTTTTTCGCTGATTTGGGGTGAGCCTGCCACGCGCAATTGTGCTTCGTTGGCGGCTTTACTGAAGGCCTCGCCAACTTTGTCGTTCATGACTTCGTACTGCACCGATGCGCCGTACATTTGGGCAACCACTTTGGCGGGTACTTTGCCTGGGCGAAAGCCGTCAATCTTGACTTGCTTAGCCAAGCGCTTGAGACGGGTCTCAACCTCAGCGGTGATGGTGGCTATGGGCAATGACAATGTCATCTTGCGCTCTAGCTTTTCCAAGGTTTCCACGTTCACGGCCATTACTCAACTCCTGCTGTATCGGCCTTGTTAGGCCAAACCCAATGTTTGACCGCAACAAAGCATGTAAATAGGTGGTGCGCGGGGGGGGACTCGAACCCCCACACTGTTTCCAGCGTCAGGACCTAAACCTGGTGCGTCTACCAATTTCGCCACCCGCGCTCACTCGGCATGTGGCAAGGCCGCCTAAGCGCCCCTTCCACCAACGGTACCCGCCCACCCGCTGAATGCGTGTGGCCGAGTGCCCTACAACCGCGAATTGTGGCGCGTTTGTAGCGAATAACCGCCTATTGTAATCGGAGCCTGACGGCTTTTTCGCCGGGCGCACGCAATTAGCCCCGCGCCGCGGCTTGGCAAGGCTCAAGCGCCTACTGCGCAGCGACACGCTAGAAGTTCCAAGTCACCGGCTGCGAGTAACAACGCCAATATGCAAGGCGTGCCTCAGCTGCAAGCGACAATAGCGCCATGTCTAGCAGCGTTGACCATTACGAGAACTTTCCAGTCGCAAGTTGGCTGTGCCCCAAGCCCATTCGCCCCGCCGTGCGTGCCATCTACCACTGGGCCAGAACGGGCGACGACATTGCCGACGAGGGCAGCGCCGCACCTGCTGAGCGTCTGGCCGATCTGGCCAGCATGCGTTTGGCGCTCAGCCAAGCCCTCAAAACTGACACACCTGACACACCTGACACAGCAGACACAACACCCCCCCCCGATTCTGATCTGCAGCGTTGGTCTGGCTTGGTACAGCCGCTGGCCCACTTGGTGGCGCTTGGCCTTGATCCCCAACCCTTGTTTGACCTGCTCACCGCGTTCGAAGCCGACGTGCAGCGCACAGCGCCAGTAACAGCAGCACCAACACCACGGCCTCTGGGTCACCGCTACGCAGACTGGCCTGAGCTGCTCCAGTACTGCAGCCACTCTGCGAACCCCATTGGGCGACTGATGCTGCAGCTGTACAAGGTGAGCGACCCGCAAGTGGTCGCGCACAGCGACGCCGTGTGCACCGCACTGCAACTGATTAATTTTTGGCAAGACCTGAGCCAAGACCTGGCCAGGGGCCGCTACTACATCCCCGTGTCGGTATTGGCCCAGCACCACCTACCGCCCCACTGCGACCTGCGTGCCCTGCCCCAGGCCCAGTCTTGTGCCGTGGTCGCCAGCTTGGTGCAGCACGCCCGCGCACTCATGGCCCAAGGCACCCCCGTGATTCACGCCGTCCCAGGGCTGGCAGGGTGGGAGCTCGCCGGCGTGGTCGCAGGTGGACTGCGTGTGCTGCACCGCATTGAACACACAGGTTACAGGGCCGCTCACATACGCCCCAAGCTGGGGAAACTGGATTGGCTGGCCGTGGCGTGGCACGCCGTGCGCCTGAAGCTCAGCCGCCCTAACCTCCGCCAGTAACCAGTAACCAGGCTAAACCCAACGCGATATACGGTCACTCCTGACCACGGGTGCGCTGCGGCCTGCATGAGCCACAATAGACGGGATTTGCATTGGAAGTGGCGATACGCGGCCAACTGCTTGGAGTTACCGCCTATCAGTAGCTGTTGTGCATGGACTGAGCGGCACCCGCGCAGCACCTGGTCTAGATCGGGGAAGCATCTGAATGTGCGGCTCGATGTCGCACCAGTGCTGCAAATGCTGGCACCATCGAATAGCCACTTGCTGGACTCGTTATCAGTACCCTCCTATTACTTATCCGATACTCGCGACACGCACCGACACCAACACCAACACCAACACCAAATTTAGTATCCGCACCAGCCACGCTTCCCACCGCGCCACGACCAACACCACCAACGCCACATTCACCGCACATGCAACACACACACCAACCATCTACCCAGCGCCACCACTCGTCAGCTGCTGTCCAAGCGGCCACACACGCCGCGCGGGCCGCGCGCGTCAAGCGCTACGTGACATGGACAGCGGTGTTGGTGTGCGGCGCATGCGTCTACGCGGCCTCCAACGCAGCGCACGGAGCAGAGGCCAACGCAGTCGCGCCCCCCTTGGTGCGCACCACAGCCTTTCAAGACGCTTGGGTCTACCCCACGGTGACGGTTGCCGCGCAAGTACAAGCCCGCAACACGGCGCAGGTGGCAGCACAAGTCGGTGGTGTGGTGCAAAGCTGGCGTGCAGACACGGGCGCAAGTGTGCGCCGTGGTGATGTATTGGCCCAACTAGACCCGCAAGACCTCAGCCTGGCACTGGCACAGGCCAAGGCCCAGCAACAAGCCGCCGCAGCCCAGATGGCCTTGAGCGAACAGCAGCTGGTCAGA
>JANREF010000083.1 GCA_030726195.1 Burkholderiaceae bacterium
GCTACGGGCACGTGCCGAGACGGCCTTTGCTAAATAATGTGTCATGAGGACTTTTGATTGCTAGCTCGCGATGCGCGCGATGTCATTAAATAGTGCAACGGCCATGAGTGAAAACAACACGGCCATGCCACCACGGGTCAAACCCGCCATCCATTGCGGCGTCACAGGCTTACCCGTGACCCACTCCCAAAGATAATACATCAGGTGCCCGCCGTCTAAGACTGGAATTGGTAACAAATTCAGTACAGCCAAGCTCACACTGATGAGGCCCAGAAACGATAAATACGCAGCCAAGCCAACGCTGGCCGACTGGCCCGCCACCTCGGCAATCGTGAGTGGGCCAGACAGGTTGCTCAAAGACGACTGCCCCACCACCATTTGACCCAACATACGCAGCGACATGCGCGCCACGTCCCAAGCCTTGTAAGCACCAGAGACCCGGCCCTCCAACCCGCCCGAGCGCGCCACACACGACTCGGGCTCAACGCCGATGTAAGCACCAATGCGTCCAATGTGATGCGACGCGGCAGGGTCTAAACCCATGCGCTCAATTTGCTGTGCATCCAGCAAATAAGGCTGGGGCTGCACCAACAACTCCAGCACTTGCTCACCACGGGAGACGCGCCACACCTGCGGGGGTAGCGCGCGCCCAGCGACGTCTACCCGGGATTGGATGTATTGGCGCAGGCCCTGCGCATCGACCACCGGCGTGTCGTTGACACGCAGCACCACATCGCCGGGTATGAGGCCCGCGGCAGCGGCCGCACCTTCGGGCAACACTTGGCCAATCTCGCCGCGCATGAACGGCGTGGTGATGCCCAAGCGCTCAAACGCCAAGGCCCCAGGCTCGCGCGTGGGCAAGCGCGACACAGGCAACAAGCGCCAGCGCAACACACTGCTGTCGTTGATGGCCACACCCAACTCAATATCCGTGCCTTTGGAAATCGCTTGACTCAGCTCCCAGCGCAAGGCTTGGAAGGAACGCACCTCCTGCATGTCGTCGCTGCCCACCGCGCGCACGCCACGCACTTGGTCTGCGGCCTGAAAGCCCGCAATACTGGCCAAGCTCGCCGCTGGCGGCTGGCTCAAGATCGCTCGGTGCTCACTCACGCCCCACCACTGCACACAGGCGTACAGCAACACCGCCAACAAGGCATTGGCTGCAGGACCAGCGGCCACAATGGCGGCGCGCTTACCCAAGCTTTGATTGTTGAAGGCCACATGACGCTGATCGGCAGGTACTGGCGCTTCGCGCTCATCCAGCATGTGCACATAACCGCCCAGGGGCAATGCGCACAACACAAACTCGGTGCTGTTGGCATCTTTGCGCCAGCGCAACAAGGGTTTGCCAAAGCCAATAGAAAAGCGCAAGACTTTCACGCCACACCAACGCGCCACGCGGTAATGGCCAAACTCGTGAAATGCAATCAATGCACCCATGCCTACGGCGAATGCAACCAACGTCAACATGTGCTGCCCTGTCCTTTCAACGCGTTCGCGCCTGTACGCCTGCCCTGATCATTCAAACCGAACCACCGCCGCTAGACCACTGAGACACCAGCGCCTGAGCGCCTCGCCTGGCCGACGCGTCAAGCGCCAACAGCGCCTCAACACTGTCTGCGCCCAGCTCGTGCGCCATGTTGAGCACCGCTTTGTTCACATCGACGATTTGATCAAAGCGAATGCGTTCATCTAAAAACGCCTGTACCGCCACCTCGTTGGCGGCATTGAGCACCGCCGTACTGCCAGCGGGGCCACGCAGCGCGTCCCAGGCCAAAAACAAACCGGGGAAGCGCTTGGGACACGGCAATTCAAATGTCAGATTGGCCATGGCGGCAAAGTCCATGGCCTGTGCACCGCTGGCTATGCGCTCTGGCCAAGACAAACCGTAAGCAATGGGCACACGCATGTCTGGCGTACCCAGCTGCGCGACCACGGAGCGGTCGTTGAACTGCACCATGGAGTGCACCACGCTTTGCGGGTGAATCACCACGTCCAAGCGCTCGGGCGCGGCATTGAACAAGTGGTGCGCCTCAATCACCTCTAGCGCCTTGTTCATCATGGTCGCAGAGTCCACCGATATCTTGCGCCCCATCACCCAGTTGGGGTGTGCCACAGCTTGCGCCGGCGTCACATCGCGCAGCGTGTGCGCCTCACGCGTTCGGAATGGGCCACCAGACGCCGTGAGTATGATTTTTTCAACCCGACGCGCCCACGTGCTGGGGTCTTCGGGCAAGGCCTGAAAAATAGCCGAATGCTCACTGTCAATGGGCAGCAAGGTGGCGCCACCGGCACGCACAGCCGACATGAACAACTCGCCGCCCACGACCAGGGCTTCCTTATTGGCCAGCAACAAACGTTTGCCTGCACGCGCCGCAGCCAAGCAAGGCTCTAAACCCGCTGCGCCCACAATGGCCGCCATCACCATGTCCACCTCGGGCGCTTGGCTGATGGCGCACACCGCGTTGGGCGCATCGAGCACGCGCGTGGGCAAGCCCTCGGCTTTCAACCGTTGTGCCAACTCGGCACTGGCCTGCGCGTTGGCCATCACGGCGAACTGGGGCTTGAACTGGGCGCATTGCTGCAACATGGTCTGCACTTGCGTGGCCGCGCACAAGGCATAGACCTCGAACGCGTCGCTGTTGCGGGCAATCACGTCCAAGGTGTTGGTGCCAATGGAGCCCGTGCTACCGAGCACCGTGATGCGCTGTTTCGAGCCTGTCATAACCGTGCTCACACCGTCACCAGCATCAAGGCCAGGGGCAGCACCGGTAGCAAGGCATCCACACGGTCGAGTACACCGCCGTGGCCAGGCAACAAGCCGCTGGAGTCCTTCACACCCGCGCAGCGCTTGACCAAAGATTCAATCAAATCGCCCACCACCGCCATGCTGTTGAGCCACAGCACGCCTATCACCATCAACAAGGGGGAGCGTTGCCACAGCTGGGTGTAAATACTGGCGCTGTCTGGTGCCAGCTGCGTGTCCAGCCACAGCCACACCAGCGCCAGCACCATGACAGCTGCGGCCCCGCTGAATGCGCCTGCCCATGTTTTGCCAGGACTGATGCCCGCGGCCAGCTTGCGCTTGCCCCATGCACGTCCACCGAAATAAGCAGCCACATCTGCCACCCACACCAGCACCATCACGGACAGTAAGAAGTTAACGCCCACCGCGTGCGCACTGGCCATGGCCAACCACGTCAGCGCCAACAGCAACCAACCCACGGCAAGGCGCAGCGTGGGGCTCAGGCCCAACCAGCGCGTCATGCCAAAGCGCAGCAGCCATGCAGAGCCCAGCACCCACAACGCTGCGCCCAGCAGCCACAAGGCGCGCGTCATGTGCGCATATTCCACCAACAGGTGCGGTGCCAACCACCACACATAAGCCAAGCCTGCGCCAACGGCCACACCCGCTACAACGGAGGCTGTAAAGCCGAGCTGGTTGAGCCGCCCCCATTCCCAGCAACCCGCAGCGATGAGCACAAGTGTGAGCGCGGCAAATGGCGAGCTGTTGGTGGCAAACAAAGCTGGCAACAACATGGCCAGCAGCACAACGGCCGTGATGATACGGGGAATGAGCATGTAGTCCTTTGGGCAAGCCGCCGCACCCGGTTGGGCGGCGCACATGTAAAAACGGGCGCTGTCTGCGCCCGTTCAGTGTAGAGGTGTTTACACCGCCAAGATGTCGGCTTCTTTGGCCTGCACCAGACTGTCAACCTCAGCAATGTACTTGTCAGTGAGCTTTTGAATCTCATCGGTTGAACGGCGCTCGTCGTCCTCGCTGGCCTCTTTGTCCTTGACCAACCGTTTGACGGCTTCGTTGGCATCGCGGCGCAGGTTGCGAATTGCAATCTTGGCATCTTCACCTTCGCTGCGCACCACCTTGGTCAGCTCTTTGCGGCGCTCTTCCGTCATGGCTGGCATGGGCACACGAATCAAGTCGCCTTGAGAGGCGGGGTTCAAGCCCAGGTCAGAGTCGCGAATGGCTTTTTCAATTTTCTGCGCCATGCCTTTTTCCCAGGGTGCCACACCAATGGTGCGTGCATCCAGCAAAGACAGGTTGGCCACCTGAGACAACGGCAGCATGGAGCCGTAGTAATCCACCTGCACCACGTCCAGCAACTGCGGGTTGGCACGACCGGTGCGCACGCGCTGCAAAGCGCCTTTAAAAGCCTCAATGGACTGGCCCATCTTGCGTTCTGCGTTGGGCTTGATCTCTGCCAATGTTGTCATGTTCGGTCTCTCCTAGGTGTCAATAACCGCTCAAACGTGCACCAAGGTGCCTTCGTCTTCGCCGTTTACAACGCGCTTCAACGCGCCATCTTTCAAAATACTGAATACTTTAATGGGTAGGTTTTGATCGCGGCACAGCGCAAATGCGGTGGCGTCCATCACTTGTAGGTTGCGCGACATCGCCTCATCAAACGTGACCGTGGCGTAGCGCGTGGCACTGGCGTCTTTGGCAGGGTCAGCGGTGTACACGCCGTCGACCTTGGTGGCCTTGAGCACAATTTGTGCGCCAATTTCGGCACCGCGCAATGCTGCTGCGGTGTCGGTGGTGAAAAATGGGTTGCCCGTACCGGCCGCAAAAATAACGACCTTGCCTTCTTCCAAGTATTGCAAGGCTTTGGGGCGCACATAAGGCTCAACCACTTGCTCGATACTGATGGCAGACATCACGCGGGCAACAACGCCTGCTTTTTCCAATGTGTCCGATAAAGCCAGGGAGTTCATCACGGTGGCCAACATGCCCATGTAGTCGGCCGTTGCACGGTCCATGCCGACAGAGCCACCAGCCACACCGCGGAAAATATTGCCGCCACCAATCACGATTGCGACCTGCACACCCATCTTGGTGATCTCAGCCACTTCGCCAGCCATGCGGCGAATGGTGTCTTGGTTGATGCCAAATGCATCGTCACCCATCAAAGCCTCACCCGACAATTTCAACAAGATTCGCTTGTACGCTGCCATGGTTTTGTCCTTTGACTGAGTCAGATTTAAAGATGAAAACCCAAGCCGAATACCCTATTCTTGGCTTGGGGTTGTAGGTCGCAGCCCTGCGACCTACTGCTGCTACTCAAACGTTGATAACAACGATCAAGCGCCAGCCTTCGCAGCAGCGACTTGCGCGGCCACTTCAGCGGCAAAGTCGTCGACCTTCTTCTCTATGCCCTCGCCCACCACGTACATGGTGAACGCGCTCACGGTCGTGCCAGCTTCTTTCAGCATTTGAGCAATAGACTGCTTGTCGTTTTTCACGAACGGCTGGTCCATCAAGCTCACTTCTTTCAAGTACTTGGCAATCGCGCCGTCGATCATCTTGGCGACGATTTCTGCAGGCTTGCCAGACTCGGCAGCCTTGGCTTCAGCAACTGAACGCTCTTTGGCAACCAACTCAGCGGGTACTTCAGCAGATGACAGTGACACAGGCTTCATAGCAGCCACGTGCATGGCAACGTCACGGGCCGCTTCTTCTGAGCCTTGGAACTCCACCAACACGCCGATACGACCACCGTGGATGTAGCTGGTAACACTGCCTTCAACGCGCTTGAAGCGGCGGAAAGACATGTTCTCGCCAATCTTGCCGATCAGGCCCTTGCGCGCGTCTTCCAGTGTTGGGCCAAAGCCGTCGATGGTGTAGGGCAATGCACCCAAGGCCTCGACGTCGGCTGGGTTGTGCTTTGCAACCAGCTCTGCAGCGGCATTGCACAAGGCCAAGAAGCTGTCGTTCTTGGTCACAAAATCGGTTTCACAGTTGACTTCGATCATGCCGCCAACGTTGCCGTCGATGAAGCAAGACACGATGCCTTCAGCAGTCACACGGCTGGCGGCTTTGCCTGCCTTGTTACCCAATTTCACGCGCAAAATCTCTTCCGCTTTTTCCATGTTGCCGTCGGCTTCAGTCAAAGCCTTTTTGCATTCCATCATGGGGGCGTCGGTCTTGGCGCGCAATTCGCCAACCATTGCAGCTGTAATAGCCATAGTCATTTCTCCAGTAGTGGGCGGCTCAACACAGGGGCCACCCAGTCGTCAATCAGTTACAAAAAAGGGGCACAAAGCCCCTTTCATTCAGCGCAGGGGCGATTAGGCAGAAGCCGCGTCTTGCACTTCAACAAACTCGTCTTCACCCTTGGTAGCGGCAGCTTGCTGCGCTTGGGTGTTGCTGTTTGCACGGCCGTCGATGATGGCGTCAGCCATGGCACGAGCGTACAGAGCAACGGCTTTAGAAGAGTCGTCGTTACCAGGAATCACGTAGTCGATACCTTCGGGTGAGTGGTTAGAGTCCACCACGCCAATCAAAGGAATACCCAACTTGCGCGCTTCTGAGATAGCGATGTTGTGGTAGCCCACGTCGATCACGAAGATCGCGTCAGGCAAAGCAGCCATGTCTTGAATGCCGCCGATGTCGCGCTCGAGCTTTTCCATCTCGCGTGAGAAGGTCAACTGCTCTTTCTTGCTCATCGTCTCCAAACCGCCTTCTTGCTGGGTTTGCATTTCTTTCAAACGCTTGATGGAGGTTTTCACGGTTTTGAAGTTGGTGAGCATGCCGCCCAACCAACGCTGGGTCACGAATGGCACGCCAGCGCGCTCGGCTTGCTCCATCACGATGTCACGTGACTGGCGCTTGGTGCCGACCATCAAAATGTTGCCGCCGTTGGCTGCCAACTGACGCGCAAACTTCAAAGCCTCTTCCATTTTGGGAAGTGACTTTTCCAAGTTGATGATGTGAATCTTGTTGCGATGACCAAAAATGTATTGGGCCATCTTGGGGTTCCAGAAGCGGGTTTGGTGACCGAAGTGGACACCGGCTTCCAGCATTTCACGCATGGTGACTGACATAGTTTTTTCCTAAAAAGGTTGAGTCTTAAATCTCGCCCCAATCCGGCAAACACCACCCGTATTCAAAAGGGTTGACGCCGCGCAGACACCTGTATGGGCAAGTTTGCGATTAAGCTTTACAAGCCCAGAGCCCGAGTGTTTGGCCTTCAATATGAAAGCCAAGCACCAAAGCACTTGCAGCAAAGCCATTCGATTATAGCAAGAATTCGTGCACCTATGACCTCCAAAGCCACTGCCAGCATGCGTGAGCACCCCGCCTTTGCCCACCTGGAAGCGGCCCTAGCGGCTGCGAACACACCGCGTGCCGCCCACGTGATGCTGCGCGTGGACGCAGACGACGCCAGACTGGCACTCATGCACGCCCATGCCAAGCACCAACAGCCCACACCCGCCCTGTTTGGCTGGACCGTAAGTGTTAAAGACTTATTCGATGTCGCCGGACAAGTCACGGGCGCGGGCGCGCCCAGTCGAGCCCACTTACCGCCAGCGCAGACCGATGCGCCCGCAGTGGCGCGACTCAAAGCCGCCGGTGCCATTGTGGTGGGGCGCAGCAACATGACCGAGTTCGCCTTCTCGGGCGTGGGCGTCAACCCCCACTGGGGCACACCAGCCAACCCCGCCGACACGCACACCCCGCGTATCACCGGCGGCTCGTCCAGTGGCGCTGCCGCCTCTGTGGGCTTGGGCATTGCCGACATCGGCTTGGGATCGGACACGGGCGGCTCGTTGCGCATACCTGCAGCCTTGTGCGGCCTGGTGGGCTTCAAAGGTACGGCGGGCGTCGTGCCCCTGAGCGGCGCCTACCCCTTGTCCACCAGCTTAGACACGGTTGGTGCTATCACGGCGACCGTTGACCAAGCCATTGCCGTGCACCAGGTGTTGGCGCAGCAGCCCGTGGCGCACTGGGCCAAACCGCTGAGCCACCTGCGCCTGGGCGTGTGCAGCACCGTCATGCAAGACGGCCTAGACAGCACAGTGCAAGCGGCCTGGGACAGGAGCTTGCAACGCCTGCGCGACGCTGGCGTCACCATCGTGAATGTGGACACCAGCTGTTTTGGCGAGATCACGTCCATTCAACACCAGCAGCCACTGGCCTCTGTGGAGGCCTACGGCTTACACAAAGCTTGGCTGCGCGAGCACGAAAGCGAATACGACCCACGCGTGCTCAAACGCATACGCCTGGGCAGTGCCGCCAGCGCAGCCGACTACATCGCCATGCAACAACAACGCCAAGCGCTCAAGCACAGTGTTGCAGCCTTGCTGCAAACCGTCGACGCGGTCATCAGCCCCACCGTGCCGATCACGGCACCAGCCATTGCGCAAGTCGCGCCTGGTACCGAGCGCGACGACGTGTTTTTTGCCACCAATGCGCAACTGCTGCGCAACCCGTCGACAGTCAATTTTGTGGATGGCTGCGCCATCAGCCTGCCCTGCCACTTGGGCCAAGAGTTGCCCGTGGGCCTGATGGTGTGGCACAGCGCGGGAATGGACGCGCAGGTATTGGGCATCGCCAAACAGTTGGCCGACAACGTGCTGGCACAGCCGCTGTAACGCAACGCCATAGGTGTACTTGGTCGGCATCGAGCCAACCCGGCCGGTGTACGCGGCAAGCTGTGTTTGTGACTACTGCGGTGTGCTCAGCCCACGAAGCCCAACAGTATTTGCAAGGCCAGCATCAACACCAGCGCCGACAAGTCC
>JANREF010000084.1 GCA_030726195.1 Burkholderiaceae bacterium
GGGCGAATTCACCAATCGCAGCCGCTTCGCCGCCTGCGGTCCACCAGTGAATGACTTCAGCTTTTTGTGCGTGTGCAGCAGCCATAAAGCCCAAGCCTGCGGCCAGCGCCACAGCCAATTTTGTTGTGCGTAGTTTCATTGAGTTGTCTCCAAAATGAGGGTTGGTTGTACTGCGCCACAATCGGTCAGTAGCAGCAAATGATAACGTTTACATTGCTAAGCCGAGCATCGGTATTTTCCCTAGTTAGAAATGATCAATTTGCCCCGGCAGCGGGGCAAACATGCCTAGAGCCGGCTTACCAAATACCCAGCGACAGGGCTTGTGACGCGCCTTGCAAGGCGGGTGAGACAGGGCTGGTGATGACCCACGTGGGTATCTTTTCAAGATAGCCTTTGAAGCGGCCCTTGTCTTCAAAGCGCGCACGAAATGGGGATTCGTCAAAGCGCTGTGCCATGCGCGGGATGATGCCCCCGCCAATGTAAATGCCGCCGCGCGCGCCCAAGATGAGCGCGAGGTTGCCTGCAGCAGTGCCTAGGAAGCCACAAAACAAATCAATGGCTTCGTTGGCGCGGCTGTTGGGCTCGCTGGAGGCACGTTCCAAGACCTGTGCAGGCGTGACGATTTCGCGGGCGGTGCCGCCGTGCAAATCACCCAGGGCGTGGTACAGGTCGACCAAGCCAGTGCCGGAGATGATGCGCTCGCCTGAGACGTGACCGTAGCGTTTTTGCAGTTGCTTGATGACGTCGAATTCGGCTTGTGTGGTGGCACTCAAAGTGACATGCCCGCCTTCGCCCGAGATGGGAATCCATTTATTTTGGTAACCCAAGGGCAACAAGCCTGAGACACCCAAGCCGGTACCGGGGCCAATGAGGCCAATCGCCGCGTCAGGTGCTGCGTGTGCTTGTGCGCCACCCACGAGCCGTTTGCCATCGTTGGGCAAGTGGGTGAGGGCCAAGGCCAAGGCAGTGAAGTCGTTGATCAGCAGCAAACGCTGCAAGCCCAATTGCTGGCGTAGCTCATCGATGGAGAAGCGCCAATGGTGGTTGGTCATGGCAATGGCGTCACCAAACACGGGGTTGGCAATGCCAAATGATGCGCTCGGTGGTGCATCACGCCCAATCAATGCAAGGTAGGCTTGCGCGGCTTCCTTGAGGGAGGCGTATTCCGCACACGGCAGCACATGCACGTCGGTGATGGGCGCTTGTGCATCGGCTTGCCAACCAAAGCGGGCGTTGGTCCCGCCAATGTCGCCCAGCCACCTGGGGAAAGGCTGGGGCATGGGCTGGCTGTGATCGCGGGAGTCAAACATGGCGGTATGAAATTTTAAACAGCGCAGAGCATACACGCGTTCGCACGTGTTGCAACAAAACTAGCGTGACGACTCCATCGCTTTGGCCATAGTCTTGCCCAGCTCAACGCCCCATTGGTCGTAAGCGTGAATACCCCAAATGGCCGCCTGGCAAAACACCTTGTGTTCGTACAGCGCAATGAGTGCGCCCAGTGTGTGGGGCGTGAGCGCGTCCAGCCACAACACGTTGCTGGGTACGTTGCCTGCAAAGGCGCGGTGCGGTGTGAGCCGGGTCACGTCGGCTTCGCTCATGCCTGCGTCGCGCAGCGACTGGGCGGTGTCGGCTTGGTCGCGCCCGCAAGCCAGGGCTTTGGCTTGGGCGTTGAGGTTGAGCAAGGTCACGCGGTGGTGCTCTTGGGCACGCGCACCGGGCGTGTCTTCCGTGCGCACACCAATGAAGTCCACGGGCACGGTGTGCGTGCCTTGGTGAATGAGCTGGAAATAGGCGTGCTGCCCGTCAATACCCAAACCGCCCCACACGATGGGGCCGGTGCCAATGGCAACCGGGTCGCCGTTGATGTGTGTGGACTTGCCGTTGGACTCCATGTCCATTTGCTGGATGAAGGCGGTGAATTTCTCCAGACGCCATGCATACGGTGCCACGAGTTGGGTGGGTGCACCCAAGAAATTGCGGTTCCAAATGCCCAGCAGCGCCATGGTCAGTGGCAGGTTGTGTTGCGCTGGCGTGTGCAAAAAGTGCTGATCCATCGCATGAGCACCGGCCAGAAAGGCCAAAAAGTTGTCGCTGCCAATGCTGATGGCCAGTGGCAAACCAATGGCAGACCACACCGAGTAGCGCCCACCCACCCAGTCCCAAAAGCCGAACACGCGCTCGGGGCTGATGCCAAAGGCGCTGGTTTTGTCGGTGGCTGCAGACACGGCGGCCAAGTGTTTGCCAATGGCGGCCTCGCTGATGCCGCTGGCAACCAGCCACTCGCGCGCGGTGGTGGCCAGTGTGAGTGTTTCTTGCGTTGTGAAGGTCTTTGACGACACCACCACCAAGGTGCGTGCCGCGTCCAGACCTGTCAAGGTTTGGTGCAGTGCCCACGCGTCTGGATTGGACACGAAGTGCACCCTAACGCGTTTGCCCGCCTGCGCGGCCAAGGCTTGCGTGGCCATGCGTGGGCCCAAGTCTGAGCCGCCAATGCCCACGTTCACCACGTCTGTGATCGCGAGGCCTGTGTGGCCTAAGGCCTCACCGTTGTGTACGGTGTCTGCAAAGGTCAAAAATCTATTCAGTTCCTTGCGCACTTGCAAGCTGATGTCCTCGCCCCAAGGCGCCTGCGCTTGGCCTGCGCCGCGCAAGGCCATGTGCAACACGGCCCTGTCTTCTGTGGTGTTGATGTGTTGGCCGCGCACCATGTCATGCGCCATAGGCAGCACGCCACGCGCTTGAGCCAGGGCGTGCAAGGCGCTCAAGGTGGTGTCGTCAACGCGTTGGCGCGAAAAGTCTAGTGTCACGCCTGCGCCAGTGAGTTGGTAGGCGTTGCTGCGCTGCTGGTCTTGCAGCAAGTCGCGCAAGTGGGGTGTCGCCGGCAGCGCGGCCAGGTGCTGCCATTGCGCGGTGCGCTGGGGCTGTACAAAGGTGTCGTTCATGGTGCTGTATGGTGCCGTGTGGCGCTGAGTTGTGTGTATCAGTAGCTGCAGCGAGTAGGTGCAGCGCGTCAGTTTAGGTACGGTCTGCTTGAAGGGTGGCTTCTTGCGCCAACCGCGTGATGGCCGACCAGTCGCCCGATGCAGCCGCTTGCTCGACAACGCGAACAGGCGTGAGCCAAGACCCACCCACCATGGCCACGTTGGGCAAAGCCAAAAACTCATTCATATTGTCCAGCGACACGCCACCGGTAGGGCAAAAGCGCAGGTCGCCCAGCGGTCCGCCCATGGCCTTGAGCATGGCCAAGCCACCGGCTTGTGCGGCGGGAAACAACTTGAGTAAACCAAAGCCGTGTTCACGTGCGACCATGGCCTCGCCCGGCGTCATCACGCCAGGAACAAACGGCACATTGGCTGCTTTCACAGCCTCAATGAGTGCAGGCGTCATGCCGGGCGACAACGCAAAGCTCGCACCAGCATCCACCACTTGTCTAACCTCGGCTGCCGTGGTGACAGTGCCTGCGCCCACCACCATCTCGGGCACGGCTTTGGCAACCGCCGCTATGGCAGGCAGACCGGCGGCGTGCCGCAGTGTGATCTCCATCACGTCGATACCACCTGCGAGCAAGGCATGCGCCATGGGTACGGCTTGGGCCACATCGGTGATGACGATGACAGGTACGGTTTTGCTGCGAAAGTGGGGGAGTTGGTTGTAGGACATGGTGAGTGGCTTCTCGGTGTGGCTTGGCGGTGTAGCTTAGCGGTGTGAATGAACAACGTAAATGAAGGGCGTGAAACAGAAGCGCGGGTGGCGGGCGTGATTCAAGAGGGTCAGTTAAGAGTGGTGGTAGGGGGGTTAAGAGGGGCGATTAAGAGTGTCAGTTGTAAGTGTGGGCTGGGCGTGGGCATAAAGAAAATGTGGGGCGCCAGCGTCGGCGGTGCGCATTCGAGCGACTGATGCTTCGATGTGTAAATTGCAATCGCTAACGCCTACCTCGTAACGTTTATCCCGCAATGTCCACCTTGTAACTTGTATTTACAAGTCTTCAAACAAGGCGCTGGCACCCAGCTCGGCCACGCTGGCGTGGCGGCGGAATGCGCCAAACAAGTCGCGTCCGCTGCCATGGGCGTTGCTGGCCAAGTCCGTCGCGGCGTGCTGACGCTTTGCCAGTGTGGCGTCGTCTACCAGCACGCGCAAGCTGCCGGTGTTGGCGTCCAGCTCAATCATGTCGCCGTTTTCGATTTGGCCAATGGCCCCGCCAGCCAAAGCTTCAGGGCTGACGTGTATGGCCGCAGGCACTTTGCCGGACGCGCCCGACATGCGCCCATCGGTGACCAATGCCACCTTAAAGCCTTTGTCTTGCAGCACGCCCAAAGACGGTGTGAGTTTGTGTAATTCGGGCATGCCGTTGGCCTGTGGGCCTTGGAACCGCACAACGGCAACAAAGTCTTTGTTCAGCAAGCCTGCTGCAAACAAGTCGGTGAGTTCTTTTTGTGTGTGCACCACCACGGCTGGCGCGCGCACCACGCGGTGTTCGACTTTGACGGCCGATGTTTTGATGACGGCGCGCCCGATGTTGCCGCGCAGGACCTTGAGGCCGCCGTCTGCGGCGAAGGGGTCGGCGGCGCCGCGCAGCACGTTGGTGTCTGCCGATGTGTGGGGCAGGGCACGCCAAGCCAGTTGGCCGTTGTCCATCCAGGGCTCGCAAGCGAAACGGTGCAAGCCGTGGCCGACGATGGTGTCTACGTCGTTGTGCAACAAGCCGGCTTGCAGCAGTTCACGCATTAAAAAGCCCATGCCGCCTGCGGCGTGGAAGTGGTTCACGTCGGCTGTGCCGTTGGGGTAAATTTTGGTGAGCGATGGCACGATGGCCGACAGGTCAGAAAAGTCGTCCCAGTTCACCAACACGCCTGCAGCTCGCGCCATGGCCACCAAGTGCATGGTGTGGTTGGTGGAGCCACCGGTGGCCAGCAAGCCCACGATGGCGTTGACGATGGATTTGGTGTTGACCATGCTGGCCAGCGTGATGCGTGCGGTACCTTTGTCATGTGCCATGGCAATGGCGCGCTGTGTTGCGGCGATGGTGAGCGCGCGGCGAATGTCTGTGCCTGGGTTGACAAACGACGAGCCGGGCAAGTGCAAGCCCATGATCTCCATCAGCATTTGGTTGGAGTTGGCCGTGCCGTAAAACGTGCAGGTGCCCGCGCCGTGGTAGGCCCCTTCTTCGGCCTTGAGTAACTCTTCGCGTCCGACCAAGCCTTGGGCAAATTGTTGGCGAATCTTGGCTTTTTCGTCGTTGGGCAAGCCTGAGGTCATGGGGCCAGCGGGCACAAAAACGGTTGGTAAATGGCCAAACTGCAGTGCACCAATCAAGAGGCCGGGCACAATTTTGTCGCACACGCCCAAGCACAGCGTGGCATCAAATACGTTGTGCGACAAACCGACTGCGGTGGCCATGGCGATCACGTCGCGTGAAAACAGCGACAAATCCATACTGTCCGTGCCTTGGGTCACACCGTCGCACATGGCTGGTACGCCGCCTGCAACTTGTGCCGTGGCACCGACGTCGCGCGCAGCTTGGCGAATGATCTCGGGCGCGTATTCGTATGGCTGGTGTGCCGACAGCATGTCGTTGTAGGCCGTAATGATGCCCACGTTGGGTGCCACCTCCTGGCGCAGCATCAGCTTGTCGTTGCTCGGCATGGCCGCAAACGCGTGTGCCATGTTGGCGCAGCCCATGCCCTTGCGCTGCGGGCCCTGCTTTGCACTGGCCGCGACCATGGCCTCGTAGCTGCCACGCGCCTCTTGGCTGCGTGCAGCAATGCGTTCGGTGACCGCCAGCAGTTGCGCATGAACGATGGGCAATTCAAAGCTGGGTGTATGGGCTTGCTCGGGTGCTGGGACGGTGTGGGTCATGGTGTTGTGTTCTGTCGTGTGCTGCTGTGTTGGTGTTGGTGTGGGCGTTGATGTTGATGTGTGCGTGCCGTGATCAACCGTGCAACCACACATCGATAGACGGCTTGGCGCCGCTGCGGTGCAAGACGTGGGACAGGGGCAGGGCGTCGCTTTGTGCGGCTTTGACTTGGCTGTACACGGCCAGCTTGTCCGCGCCGCCACCGACAGCCACGGCGATGTGCGAGGCCGACAAAATCGCCGACAAATTCAGGCTGACGCGCTCGTGCGGCGCGGTGTGGGGGCTGGTGGCAATACAGCCTGCAGGTGCATTCAGGTCCAGGCCTTGCTGCAGTTGCGGCGCTTGTGGAAACAAGGACGCGGTGTGACCGTCTGCGCCCATGCCCAGCACCAACACGTCTATGCCGCCCAGTGCGCCAACGGCGTTGGTGGCAGCGTCGGCCAGCGCTTGTGGGGCGGGCATGGCCACGTTGGGTGGCACATCAACCAGCGGTACAAAGGGTGCGGCTGCGGCGTAGCCTTGTAGCAAGTGCGTGCGCACCAGCAGTGCGTTGCTGGCCTCGTCGGTGTTGTGCACGCAGCGCTCGTCGGCCAAGCACACGGTGATGGCATGCCACGGCAGTGCGCGTGAAGCCAGGGCTTTAAACAGTGCAATCGGCGATTTGCCACCCGACACAAACAATGTGGCAGTGGTTTGTCGGCGCAGCGTGAGCAACAAACGCTGCGCAATGTCGGCTGCCAAAGACTGGGCCAATGCGTCGGCGTTGGCGGCGGTGTGTTCGCGGACCTGAAACGTCACGGTGCGGACTCCTGTGTGGTTGTACTCATGGTGTCATCATGAACGTGCTGCGTGGCTGATGACTGTGCGGTGAGGCATTTGGAGGTGTCACTCAAGACTCTTCAAACCAGGTGTGTTCGCTGCGCGCCATCAGTGCCGATGACGCCGCTGGCCCCCATGTGCCTGCGTTGTAGGGTTTGGGGCGCTCGCCAGAGGCGGCCCAGCCGTCGAGTATGGGTTCCACCCATGTCCACGCGGCTTCGAGTTCATCTCGGCGCATGAAGTGGGTGAGGCGGCCCTTCACCACGTCCATGAGCAAGCGCTCATAGGCTTCGGCACGGCGCTCGGTAAACGCCGACTGCATGTCCAAGTTGAGGCTCACGGGGCGCATGTTCATGCCTGATCCGGGTTCCTTCACCATCATTTGCAGTTGAATGGATTCTTCGGGCTGCAAGCTGATGACCAGTCGGTTGGATTTGCTGTTGGCCGCGCCAGAGAAGATGGAAAACGGCATGTCGTCGAATTCAATGATGATTTCAGAGCGACGATGCTGCATGCGCTTGCCGGTGCGCAAATAGAACGGCACATTGGCCCAGCGCGCGTTGTTGATGTGGGCTTTGAGCGCGACAAAGGTCTCGGTGGTGCTGCTGGGCGGTACGTTTTCCTCTGCCAGGTACGCCAATGCAGGCGCACCGTCGACTGTGCCGGCTTGGTATTGTCCGCGCACGGTGTCGCGCTTGATGTCCACCGCTGTCATGGGGCGCAAGGAGCGCAGCACTTTGAGCTTTTCATCGCGCACGTCGTTAGGCTCCAGCGAAATGGGCGGCTCCATGGCCACAATGCACAGCAGCTGCAGCAAGTGGTTTTGCACCATGTCACGCATGGCGCCGGTTTCGTCGTAAAACCCCGCACGGCTGCCCACACCCACCGTCTCAGCGACTGTGATTTGTACGCTGCGGATATTGGGGCTGCGCCACAGGGGTTCAAATATGGCATTGCCAAAGCGCAGCACCATCAGGTTTTGCACCGTCTCTTTACCCAGGTAGTGGTCGATGCGGTAAATCTGCGCTTCATTGAAGTGCTTGGCCACTTCGTCGTTGATGGCTTTGGCAGAGGCCAGGTCGTGGCCCAGTGGTTTCTCAAGCACCACGCGGGCGCGCTCGTCAATCAAGCCGGCGCTGTCTAAGTGTTGGCATATTTGCGTGAACAAGCTGGGCGCGGTGGCCAGGTAGTACACACGTTGTGCGCCTGCGCTGCTCAGTGCGGCCAGCTTGAGGTAGTCCGGCGCACGCGTCACGTCCACACTGGCAAAGTGCAAGCGGTCTAAAAAGCTGGTCCAACACGCTTCGCCATCAGCGGTGGCGAGTGCGTCTTTAAGAAATGGTCTGGTCTTGTCATTGATGAAGGCCAAGTAGTCTTCACGCGACCAGTCTTGGCGACCCACACCAATGATGCGGTTGTTGCCCTCTAGCTTGTCATGCATGTGCGCCATGAAAAGGGCAGGCACGAGTTTGCGAAACGCCAAGTCACCTGCGCCGCCAAAAATCACAATGTCTACGTTGTTTGTGTCGCTCATAGCTGTTGTCCTGTTGTCGCGCCCAAGCTTGGGTTGCGCGCGTTGGTGACAAAGTGTAATTCAGTTACATACTTTTTTGTTGAATTGGTTACCAAGCGGTTTCATGCAGTAAGCCCCCACCCGGATGCTGGCTGCACAGCGGCAAGACCCCAGGCATCGCCGTTGGCGGGCAGCTTTACCTGCGCTTCACACAGCACTTACACGGCAGGAAAAAAGGCGGTGCACCATGCAAGTGTTCCCACAATATGGAGAGAAGAACATGAAAACAGTAGTTGTCGCAACGGCCTTGTTGTC
>JANREF010000085.1 GCA_030726195.1 Burkholderiaceae bacterium
CTTGGGATGCCGCACTCCAAGCCAAGTACAGCGTACTGAGTGCCAAGGCCCAACTGTTAAACAGTAAGCCGCGCGCAGGTCGCTTGATGCGCAGCGCTGCCACCACACCAAAGAGCAGCAGTAGTGAGTACACCGGATCAACAATGAACATACTGCCCAGCCCATAGGCCTCGTCTGTAAACGGCTGAAGCACTTGTGTGCCGTACACCGTCATGAGGTCTAAGAGTGGATGCGTTACCAATGCCAAGGCCAGCGCCACAAACCACCAGCCGTACAAATGTCGCTGCTGATGCACGACACTGACAACCCAAGCAAACGGTATGGCGAACAGCGCCAACAGCAGCACGGCGTGCGTTTCAGCGCGGTGGCGCACCATATTGAGCACTGGATCGCCGTGGTCCAGCAGCACGTCTAAATCAGGCAATAAGCCCGCAACGCCGCCCCACACCGCCGACTTCCAAATGGCGGTACGCCGGCCCATAACAGCCACGCTCACAGAAGCGCCTAACAGTATTTGCGTTAAGGAATCCATCGTCTCGATCAGCAGTACAGATACATAACAGCTTGGTGTGATGCGGCCTCATATGAGCGTCGCACGCGACGCAGCTCTGACGCCGCTTAGTTTTTTTGCAGGGCGCTTTGCCCAGCTAAAGCGGCTTGCACCGCCATCTCAACTGGGCCACCCAAGGGTATGTTGGCAGAGTCAAAGCCTGTGACTTGTTGGCCATTGGCGCTGATGAGGTACTTGTGAAAATTCCAGCCTGGCTTAGAGCCGCTGGCTGTCGCCAGCTGCTTGTAAAACGCATTGGCACCCTCGCCTGCAACCACAGTTTTGGCAAACATAGGAAACTCAACGCCGTAGGTGTTGAAGCACAAGTCCGCTATTTGCTTGGCATCGCCAGGCTCTTGTCTGCCAAAGTCGTTAGACGGAAAGCCCAACACCACCAAGCCACGTGCTGCGTAGCGCTTGTGCAGTGCTTCTAGGCCTTTGTATTGGTTGGTAAAGCCGCAGTAGCTTGCCGTGTTGACCACCAACAAAACTTTGCCTTCGTACTGGCAAAGCGACTGCGGTGCACCATCTTGCAAGCGCTCAAACTGGTGTTGTAGCAGCTTGGGGCAGGCATGCACGCTGCTTGCCCAAACACAAGCGGTTAGTGCCACCCAGCGGGCACAGTTCAATAGTGGCATAGCGCTTACTCCGTTGGTGTCAGCGCCAAGCAGTGACGCTAAAAAACACAATGGTTCAGTGTAGCCCGCTATCTGTGTCCTGCCGATAGCTAGGGCCTCTCGACACTGCCTACGCAATGCGGGCGCTGCGTATGCGTTGTGTCACACGCAACGCGGTTTGCACGTGTATCGGTAGGCGCTGTCTCCCATCCACCGAGCGAATGGCCGTGGATTCACATGACGCACGCGATGTCACTTGGGCTGTGGCGGCGCGTGGCTTGGCTCGAGACGCACGGTTCGCGCTGATTCAGTAGCCAAACGCGTGGTAGTTGGTGTAACCGTTGCTGTCGCCGCCATAGAAGGTTGGCCTGTCGTAGGGCGTGAGCGCCTGGCCGCGCTGAATACGACGGGGCAAGTCGGGGTTGGAGATGAAAAAGCGGCCAAATGCAATGGCATCGGCGTCGCCGTTGGCCACGGTTTGCGCAGCG
>JANREF010000086.1 GCA_030726195.1 Burkholderiaceae bacterium
TGCGGCGCAAGCCCCCACGTTCAGGCCGCACAGCACTGCACAAGCGGACGTGGGGCAAGTGCTGGCGCTGCCGCTGGTTGAGCCTGCGAGCGGTGCCCATGATGCGCAGGATAGCGCTGACGCAGCATCCGACTGGCGCGACAGCTTGCTCACACCCAAGCTGGTGCTGGAAGACAAACGCGCTGCGCTGGAAACCCGCCAGGCTGCGCAGTGGGTGGCGCGCCAAATAGAGCAGGGCGTTTGTGCCAAAGACATCATGGTGATTGCGCGCACCAACGCGCGGTTGGGCCTGATGCAGGCGTCTCTTGCGACTTTGGGCATACCGTGTGCGCAGCCCGAAAAAACCACGTTGATCGACAGTCCTGCTGTGGCTGATGTGGTGGCTTTGCTGGACGCGCTGATTTCCCCAGCCAACAACTTGGCATTGGCCACCGCACTGCGTTCGCCCTTGTTTGGTGCCACCGATGCGCAGCTGCTGGCCATCGCCAGTCACGTGGTTGAGAGCTCCTTCAATGGTGCTCGCTCAGATGGGCAGACCCAGGAGACTCACACCGCGAGTCATTCGAGTCGTGCGGTTGATGCGACTCATGCTTCTAACGTTGTTGATACAGGTTTGGCAAAGCCCAGGGCACGCAATTGGCGCGAGGCACTGCAACACCTGGCTGAGCAAGACTCGTCAGAGCCCGCCTACGCCGGATGGGCAGCGAGTTTGACGCTGATGACCCAGTGGCTGCAGCAGCAGCCGCTGGTGCAGCTCATCACCAGAATTTACGACCACTGCAACGTCTACCAAGCCTACGCGGGTGCTATGCCTGCGGCCATGGTGGGTGCGGCCCACGCACAACTCACGGCGCTATTGGATGAAAGCTTGGCACTCAACCAAGGCCGCTTTGTAACGCCCTATCAATTTGTGCGTGCTGTCAAGAGTGCGCACCACAAGCGCGCGTGGCCCACGCCAGCCGACGCCGTGCGATTGCTCACGGTGCACGGTGCGAAAGGCTTGGAGGCCCACCATGTGTTGCTGCTGGACACGCATGCGCCAGCGCAAAAAGCGCAAAGCATGTCCATGCTGGTGGACTGGCCCAGCGAAGCGCCTGTACCTAAGCGTGTGGTGTTTGTTGCGAAAGAAACCTCACCACCGGTGTGTGCACAGGCGCTGCTGGCCAGCGATCAAGCAGCCAGGCGCGTAGAGGAAAACAACGCCTTGTACGTGGCCATGACGCGTGCGGTCCAGCAATTGGTGGTGTCTGGCCATACGCGCAGCGGCAATAAAGATGAGAGTTGGTGGTCACGCTTGGAGCGGTGCGCCCAGCCTCGCGTTCTATCGAGTGATGCGTTGGGCGCGGCTGCGCAGGTCGCATCGCCGCCAGTGGCCGAGGTGCACATTAAGCGACTGCCGCGTTGGACAGCGCAGCGTGTATTTGCCCCTGCCCCTGCCCCTGCCCCTGCCTCGACCTTTACCACTACTTCAGTTGACGTTGGTAAAAGCGCAGGTGCGGACTCGCACGCAGCCCAAGCAGGCGACTTAACGGCGCGCTTGGGTCAGGCCATGCACCAGTTGCTGGAGTGGCTGCCCGCTACCGTGGAGACGGGGGCAGACTTGTGGACGCCCGAGCAGCTGAAACAGGTTGCCAGCAACTGGCAGCTCAA
>JANREF010000087.1 GCA_030726195.1 Burkholderiaceae bacterium
CTCTTGGCACTGGTGTTGGGTATGGCATTGGCTATTGTGATGGATCACGTCTTTCGCAGCGGTCGTGCGTTACTGCTGCAGCGTATCGGGGCACGGGCCGAGGTCGCCATGGCGCGTGATACCTTGCAACGTATGCTGAACTTGCCTGCGCCTGTACTTGAGCAGCGCGCCCCAGGCTACTGGCAGGCGATCTACCGTGACATAGAGATTGTTCGGGCCACTTGTGCGGGGGCGACTGCTATGCTGGTTATCGACTTGCCGTTTGTGTTGCTGTCGCTGATCGTGATCGGCTTTGTAGCATTGCCTTTGTTGCCGCTGGCATTGCTCACGATTACCGCGTTTGTCGCTTTGGCCTGGCGTTCTGGACAAGTGACCCGCGGTGCAACTGAAACCGAGCGCGAACAGCTGGTGAACCGCGACATGGTGTTGAATGAGCTGGCTGGTGCTCGCCTCAGCTTAAAGGCCTTGGCTGCCGGTCCTGCCATCGAGGCCCATTGGGAGAACTTTTACGCAAAGTGGCTCAATGAGTCACTGGCGCGTAGCCGCGAGGCAGACCATTACCGAGAGATGGCACATGCCATGACCACGAGCAATGCCGTGATCATGACCAGTTTTGGTGCTTTGGCCATATTGAGCCAATTGATGACCATGGGTTCGTTGATTGCAACCAACCTACTCACGGGACGTATGGTGTCGCCATTGGTGCAATTGGTGACGCAGTGGCGCACTTTTGGCCAATTTAAGGCCGCCAAAAAGCGTTTGGACGACTTGTTTGCGCAGCCCTTGGATCGTCAAGACAGTGCGATTGCCTTGCCACGCCCTGAGGGCATCATCCGCTTGGAAGCGTTGAGCTTCAAATACCCAGGCAGCGAGCATTTGCAGTTGCAACAGTTTTCGGGACAGATAGGCCCCAACGGACTGCATGCCTTGGTGGGCCCCAACGGTAGTGGCAAGACCACACTGCTGAAAGTCATTCGCGGCTTGTACCAGCCCACGGACGGACGTGTGTTGTTGGACGGCGCAGACATCAATCAGTTCACTCAAGTCGAGTTGGCCAGGCGCATGGGCTATTTGTCGCAAACTGCACAGCTGTTGTCTCAGTCGGTTAGGGACAACATCGCACTGGGCAATCCCGACGCTACTGACGAGCAGATTGTCAAGGCTGCTCAGATGGCTTGCGCGCACGATTTCATCATTGACTTGCCAGATGGCTACGGCACCAAAGTGGGCGAGGGGGCGACCCGTTTTTCAGCGGGACAAACCAAACGCATTGCGATTGCCCAAGCTTTACTGAACGACCCGCCTGTGTTGCTGTTTGATGAGCCGACAGCCGAGCTGGATCGCCAAGCGGAAATGCAGTTTGTTCAAACCCTCAAGGTGCTGGCCAAAGACCATACGGTGTTGGTCGTCACCCACAGCCCCTACCTGTTGAGTCATTGCCAAGGCGTCGTGGTGATGCGAGCCGGCAAATTGGTGGCTGCAGGGCCTGCCGCCCAATTACTGCCAAAACTTGGCATAAATGTTGCTGGACAGAATGCTGTCAAACCATCGACAGCATCGGCCCAAGAGGGCCACAGCGAGTCGGTTGAACTACAGGACGCAGCAGTCAACTAATGCAAACAGATTCAGTGGCATCACGCTCATCATTGGGCACTATTTTGGAGGACCTTGGTCCTCCGGGCTGGCGTGCGCCACAGCGTAGGCTGTTGGTGTTGTTTGTATTGATTATTTTGTGGATGCTCATCGGTCGTGTCGATCGCGTTGTAACCGCACCGGGCAAGGTTGTTCCCTTTGACAAAGTGAAAGTGGTTCAACACTTGGAGGGCGGCATCATCCAAGAGATACTTGTGCGCGAGAACCAAACCGTGAAAGCGGGTGAACCGCTGGTCCAGCTGGACTTGGCGACCGGTGGTATCAACCGCGGCGAGATGAAAGCTCGCATGGCCAGCCTCAAGCTCGCCAAGCTGCGCGTCGAGGCTGAAGCAGAAGGCTTGGAGCCGGTATGGCCTGCAGCCATGCTGAAAGAGTTCCCCCAAATTATCGCTGCCGAGCAGGCAACGGCGCTCAGCAAGCGCGACGAAATGCGCAGCTCCATCAACGCCTTTGACAGCTCGGTGCTGCAAAACCGCCAGCGTGTGGCCGAGGCGCGTGAGCGCATGACCTCCTTAGAGGCCAACCTTGCCATCAGCAAAAAAGAGTTGGCCGTGTCCGAAGAGTTGCTCAAGGATAAATTGACATCGCAGCTCGACCATTTCCAGCGGCAAAGCAATGTGGAGAGCATGTTGGGTGAAATTGCCCAGTTGCGTCAATCCATTATTGGCTCTCAGGCTGCGATCAACGAATCCATTGCGAGACGCAACCAAGAAGAGGCACGTTTTCGCCGCGAGGCGGCAAACGAAATCGGAGACTACGAGCGGCGCATTGCCAGCTTGACCGAGGAGTTGAGCCGCGCCAACGAGCAGGACGACCGCTCTGTAATACGTGCGCCCATCGACGGTATCGTTAAAAACTTGCGCTTCCAAGCGCCGGGCAACGTGGTCAAGCCTGGTGAGCCCATGATGGAAATCGTGCCACTTCGAGACCAGTTGGTCATCGAGTTGAAGCTCAATCCTGCAGATCGCGGCTATGTGAATTTGCGTCAAGAGGTGCTGGTCAAGATATCGACTTATGACTTTTACCGCTATGGCGGCCTTAAGGGTCAAGTCACAGGTATTGCAGCCGATACGGATACCAGTAAAAACGACGAGCAATATTACCGGGTGATTGTCAGTACCGACAAGACATGGGTTGGGGATACGCCTGGTGTGTACCCAATCAGCCCCGGCATGCTGGGTGAGGTGGACATCAAGGTGGACTCACAAATGATTTTGTGGTCTCTTTTGCGCCCTGTGCTCAAACTTAAAACAGAAGCCCTTCGTGAAATTTAACCCCCTGTCAGTGTCGAAAGAAAAAACCATGAAAAAACATCAATTGAATGCATGTGCTGTCCTAGTGTGTGCGGCCTTCTCTGCGCCTATGGCCATCGCATCGGACCTGCAATCCGAGCTGAATCATTTGCGCGAAAGTCACCCACTGCTGCGCGCCAGCGATTTCGCGGTACGCGCTGCGCAACAGCGTGAAAACGCCGCAAAAGCAGGCTGGTTGCCCCAAGTGAACCTCACCATGGATGGCGGCTCAGAGAAAATCACCACGACCAATTACAACGGGTCAGTGCCCGGTGATCCAGCAACCACCGATTTGAACCGCCGCAAAAATGGCATCACCATTGAACAAAATCTGTACAACGGCGGACTCACCACGGCCACCGTCAACATGGCCGGTCTGGCCCACGAAATCAAGCGTGTGGAATACAGCGCGACATCTCAAGACGTATTGTTAGAAGCGGTGGTGTCGTACCTGCAAGTCTTGAAAGGTCAAATCCTCATCAAACTCGCTGCTTACAACGAAGAAACCACAAAAAAACAGCTCGATCTCGAAAGCATGCGCGTGGCGAAGGGCGGCGGCATTATCGTGGATGAAATGCAAGCTTCTACGCGATTGCAGATTGTGCGCGAGCGCCGCGTGGTGTACGAGCAAGACATTCGTGACGCATTAACGACCTACGAACAAGTCTTTGGCAAAGCACCTGATATGTCCAAGTTCCAAGACTTGGATGTGTTCACGGCGCGAATGCCCAAAACCTTGGATGAGGCGATCGACATGGCCATTCAGAGTAACCCTCGCCTGGCGGCCGCCAAGCTGGCTGTCAGCAAAGCTCAGGAATCTATCGCTGTGGAAAAAGCCGGCTACTTGCCGACCGTTGATCTATCGTTAACCCACAACCGCGACAAAAACGCGGCCGGTTTGTACAAGAAAGACGAAAACACCGCGCTGCTGTCCCTGAGCTGGAATTTGGTCGGCGGTGTACAGGCCAGCAGCTTGTCAAAGGCTGCTGCGTTTGACCAGATGGAGGCGGCGGAGTTGGAAGCCAATGCGCAGCGCAAGGTATTGGAGTCCGTGCGTATGTCTTGGAATCAGTACCAAAAAGGCGTGGAGCGCGTCGCACTGCTGGATGCAGCGACCAAGTCTGCTCGCACTGTCATGAACGGGCGCAAGCGTTTGCGCGATTCGGGTAAAGAAACTGCATTGGCCGTGCTGGATGCAGAAGTCGAGTTTTTTGGTATTTTGGCCAACAAAGTGAATGCGATGATTGAGGCGCGTATTGGTAGCTACCGCTTGCTTAGCGCCATCGGCCTGCTCAACATCAAGGAGCTCAGCCTAGACGCAGGTCAACTAGAGTTGCCACTGCGCTCTATTGACGCTGCCATCAGCGAGTTGGTTGAGAAGTGATGGCGGCCTGAATGAAAATACTGATTCTTCATCAGAATTTTCCAGGGCAGTTTGTTCACTTAGCGCCAGCTTTGGTAGCACAAGGGCATGAGGTTCATGCACTTGTGCTGCGTAAAGAGGCGCCGCCGAATTGGTCTGGCGTTGTCATGCACGTGTACAGACCCAGCAAGGGTAATGCGCCTGGCGTGCATCCTTGGCTCTTAGACCTGGAGTCGAAGGTGATACGCGCTGAGGCTGTGTATGTGAAGTGTCGTGAGCTGGCTGAGTCGGGTTTCAAGCCTGACGTCATCATCGCGCATCCCGGTTGGGGTGAGAGCCTGTTTGTGAAGGATGTTTGGCCGCAGGTCAAGCTGGGTATCTACTGCGAGCTAAATTACAGCGAGTCCGGTCACGACGTAGACTTTGACCCTGAGTTCAAGTCAGGCGACGTGGGCAACGCGTGTCGGCTGCGGCTGAAAAATGTCAACAACATGCTGCATTTCGGTGTGGCCGATGCCGCTGTATCGCCCACCATTTTTCAAGCCAATACGTTTCCACAACCGTTTCGATCCAAGATCGCGGTGCTGCACGATGGTATAGACACCACGCGAATCAAGCCGGATCGGCATGCCACATTCCAAGTGTCCTCTGCTATGGCGTTGACGTCAGCAGACGAAGTGATCACGTTTGCCAATCGCAACTTAGAGCCCTATAGGGGCTATCACATTTTCATGCGGGCATTGCCTCAACTGCTCCGTGAGCGGCCCAATGCGCAAGTGGTTTTGGTGGGGGGGGACGGCGTGAGCTACGGCAAGCGCGCGCCTGGTCAGGCCTCGTGGAAAAACGTGTTTGCCGATGAGGTCAGACCTCACATCAGCGAGCAAGACTGGGCACGTGTACATTTTGTGGGGCATTTGCCGCACTCAGAATTTGGCAAGTTGCTACAGGTCAGTACTGTGCATGTCTATTTGACCTACCCGTTTGTGCTCAGTTGGAGTTTATTAGAGGCGATGAGTACCCAGTGCGCCATCGTCGCCAGCGATACCGAGCCGGTGCGTGAATTCATCACCCATCAAGAAACGGGCATATTGACGTCATTTTTTGATACCGAACAGCTGGTAAGACAGATCACCCAGTTGCTTGACGATCCTGAGAAACGCGAGCGCCTGGGGGCGGCCGCAAGGCACCACATTCAAAGCGCCTATGACCTGCACACAGTCTCTCTGCCGCGGATGTTGGATTGGGTGCATAAGCTAGCAACAACATGAGTCTGTGATGATCCCAACGCGCGTCGTTTGGATGAGCGAAAGGTCGCGCGTTTCGACCGTTTCGAGTACGCGCTTGTGGTTGCTGCGCCCTACGTATGGGCCATACCTCTTCTGCTCAAGATCTCCAGGCGGCCTCGCGCAATCGTGCCTATTGATATTGGAGGCACGATATAAGTAAAAAAGCCCCTAAACATCGCTGTTCAGGGGCTTTTTTGTGGATTGTTGGCGGAAAGAGAGGGATTCGAACCCTCGGTGGGCTATGAACCCACACACGCTTTCCAGGCGTGCGACTTAAACCGCTCATCCATCTTTCCGCGTAGCCGCAAATTATAGCTGGTAATTGCCTGCGCCTACCGGCACCCGGTGTGCATCGGGCAGCAGCCCACCTGCGAGGCATCGGCGTACCGGCGCAGCGGCGGTGGTGTGGCTGCGTTGATACGCCAGGCAGGTACTGTTGCGTTACTGTGCGGGCTTGCTCGCTTGCAGCAGCTTCATGACCGTGCCTACCAAGCCTGCAGTTTCGCTCATGTTGCTGGGCACTATGAGTGTGGACTGCGAGTCGGCGGCGACCTTGCTGTAGGCGGCAACGGCTTTTTCGGCCACTTGCAGTTGCACGGCCAGCTCGCCGCCGGGTTGTTGTATGGCTTGGCCGACACGCTCTATGGCTTGGGCCGAGGCGTTGGCAACGGCCAGCAGCGCCTCGGCTTGGCCTTGGGCTTCGTTGATGGCGGCTTGTTTGTCACCCTCGGAGCGGGCAATGGCGGCCTCGCGCTCGCCGGTAGCGATGTTGATTTGCTCTTGGCGTCGACCCTCGGATGCTGCAATGAGCGCACGCTTGCCGCGCTCGGCTGTGATTTGCGCTTGCATGGCGTGCAAAATTTCGCTGGGTGGCGTGAGGTCTTTGATTTCGTAGCGCAGCACTTTCACGCCCCAGTTCAAGGCGGCTTCGTCGATAGAGGCAACGATTTGGGCGTTGATGATGTCGCGCTCCTCAAAGGTGCGGTCCAGCTCGAGTTTGCCAATCACGCTGCGCAGTGTGGTTTGCGCGAGTTGCGTGATGGCCATGATGTAGTTGCTCGAGCCGTAGCTGGCGCGCTCCGGGTCGGTGACTTGGAAGTACAAGATGCCGTCAACTTGCAGCTGGGTGTTGTCCTTGGTGATACAGACCTGGCTGGGCACGTCCAGTGGAATCTCTTTAAGCGTGTGCTTGTAGGCCACGCGGTCTATGAATGGGATGACGAAATTCAGGCCCGCGTATCGAGCGCCGTTGTATTTGCCAAGCCGCTCTACAACCCACGCGGATTGCTGCGGCACGATTTTGATGGCGCGCATGACAAAAATGATGGCCACGACGGTGAAGACAATTGCGATTTCCATAAATGGGTTTCTCTAAAGTTAAGGTGAGCGCGTTGTTGTGCGCGCGTCGTTAATTGAATGGGTTTGTTTATTGATTAATTAATTGATTGATGAGTGTGGGGGTATTTTGTTTACATGGGCGTGATACGCAAGCGTGAGCCGTCAATGGCCACAATGCGGTGTGCGCCCAGTGTTTGCGGGGTGTCGGGGGCGGCAGCAATGGCGGTCCAATCGGCGCCCCTGTAGTGCACGCGTGTGGTGGCATCGGCTTGCCAAGCGTCAACGGTGACGGTTTGGCCGATGTCCATGGATGTGTCCGCGCTGCGCGTGCGCTGGCGGCCTTTGGCCATGTGCCACACCGCAACGGCGCCGGATGACACGAGCGCTGCCACGGTGAGTTGTTGGGTGAGGGTGGTGTCTGCGTAGCTCAGCAGCGCAGCCGCTGCCAAGCCCAATGCCGCCATTAGTAAGTAAAAGGTGCCAGTGACAAGCTCGGTTGCCAACAAAACGAAAAAACCAATCCACCACCAAGTTGTAATGCTCACGCGCCGCCTCCGTTTACAGTGTTAGATGTTAGCCACAGTATGTAGTATTTGTGCTCCAAGCGCACTGAACGCCGCTGTAGGGTCTTTACACTGCGAGGTGACCTGCCTCTAAGCTGGCCGGCGGCCCCGACTCTGGTCCCGCCCGTTAGCCCCCTCCTGGATACAACATGAAATTTCGTTTCCCCATTGTCATCATTGATGAAGACTTTCGTTCTGAAAACACGTCTGGCTTAGGCATTCGTGCGTTGGCCGAAGCCATTGAGACAGAGGGCTTCGAAGTGCTGGGCGTGACCAGCTATGGCGACTTGAGCCAGTTTGCACAGCAGCAAAGTCGCGCCAGTGCGTTTATTTTGTCGATTGACGATGAGGAAGTCACGCAAGGCCCAGACATAGACCCGGCGGTCGAGCGCCTGCGAGGCTTTATCGAAGTGGTGCGCCGCAAGAACGCGGACGTACCCATTTACGTGCACGGCGAAACCAAAACATCGCGTCATATCCCCAACGACGTGTTGCGCGAGCTGCACGGCTTTATTCACATGTTTGAAGATACGCCTGAGTTTGTGGCGCGTCACATCATCCGCGAGGCCAAGAGCTACCTAGAGGGCATTCAGCCCCCGTTTTTCAAGGCCTTGCTCGACTACGCTGAAGACGGCTCCTACTCGTGGCACTGCCCGGGGCACTCGGGCGGCGTGGCATTTTTGAAGTCGCCTGTGGGCCAAATGTTCCACCAGTTTTTTGGTGAAAACATGTTGCGCGCCGACGTGTGTAACGCCGTAGAAGAGCTGGGCCAGTTGTTAGACCACACTGGCCCGATTGCGGACAGTGAGCGCAATGCCGCGCGTATTTTTAATGCCGACCATTGTTACTTTGTGACCAATGGCACCAG
>JANREF010000088.1 GCA_030726195.1 Burkholderiaceae bacterium
TTGAACCTGCAGACCAACTTCTAATTCAGTGGTACGGCTAAAGGGGGCAGGTCAGACCCTCAAAACCCCAACACCTCAACCTCTGCACCCCACACCCGCCCTATCAGCCCAGCCGCTGCACGCACGTCGGGCGCTGACGTATAAAACGCCACCTCTCCAGCACCTGCGTGGTTGCTGAGTTGCCCGATAGCGGCCAACTGGCGCATGAGTTGGCGGGCTACCGCTTCACTGGGTTGCACCAGCGTGACCTTGGGGCCTACCAGTTGTTGTATGAGGTCGCGCACCACGATGTAGTGGGTGCAGCCCAACACAATGTGGTCTGCGCCTTGGGCCAGCATGGGTTGCAGCCAGGTGTGTAGTAAAGCGGCAATGTGCGCTTGGGGCGCGTCACGCTCGATGGCGTCTACCAAGCCTGGGCAGGCTTGCACCAACACGTGCACGTGCTGGCCGTGTGCATCTACCAGCTTGGCCACCGATGCGCTGGCGGCTGTGCGGGCCGTGGCCAGCACGCCGACCACGCCTGTGGTACTGGCCAAGGCGGCCGGCTTGATGGCGGGCTCTACGCCAATGACGGGCACTGTGCTGTGCGCGCGCAGTGCCTCCACGGCCAACACGGTGGCGGTGTTGCAGGCCACCACCAAGGCCTTGACTGGCATGGCGCTGAACCACTGGCCAATGGCCAGCACGCGTTGCTGCACGTCTTGGGCAGACTTGTCGCCATAGGGCGCATAGGCGGTGTCGGCCAAGTACACCTTGTGCTCATGCGGGAGCAGCGTGTGTATGGCTTGCAAAATGGGCAAGCCACCCACGCCAGAGTCAAATACGCCTATGGGCGAACTACTGTTGGGCAGGGTGCTCATGACAAACGGTAGGTTTGCAAGTGAATGCTGGTTTCGGTGTTGCTGATGCCTTTGTCCAAGCGCACCCGCTCCAAAATGCTAGACAACTCAGACAGGTTGCTGGCGCGCAATTCGGCCAACAAGTCCCAGCGGCCATTGGTGTCGTGCAGGCTGGCCACGCCAGGCTCGCCCAGCAGGCTGGCAATCACTTTGCGCGTTTCATTGCCCTCTACCGCAATGCTCATCCAGGCGCGTATGTCGTTGGGCTGCGCATCTGGGCGCAAGCGCACGCCGTAGCCCACGATCACGCCGTCGTCCTCCAGGCGGGCCATGCGGTTGGTCACTGTGCCGCGCGATACGCCCAGCTTGCTGGCCAGCTGGGCCACACTGGCGCGTGCGTTGTGGCGCAGCAGGCCTATGAGTTTGCGGTCTATATCGTCCATGGAGTCTCGCGGCGTGGTGCTTCATGGCATGAAGCATATTGGCATTTATATCTGCCATTTTGCTACATTTCTGTCAATTTTTAATCAAAGTTGGCTATTTTCATTATCAAGGCCTGTGGGCACACTGACATCACTGTCAACAACATGTCGCTCACCATGCACACCAACGCCCTGTCCAACAGCCACTTACCCACCCTGTTTTTAAGCACCAACGACATTGCCGCGGTGGTGCGCGCACGGGGTTTAGGCCCTGTCATTGCGGGTGTCGCCGCCTGCATTGAACAAGACTTTTTGCGCTGGGGCGACTTTGACAAGTCGGCCCGCGTGGCCAACCACTCCAAAGACGGCGTGATTGAGCTCATGCCCGTGTCCGACGACACCACCTACAGCGTGAAATACGTCAACGGCCACCCCAAAAACCATTTGCGACACCTGCCCACCGTGATGGCATTTGGCTGGTTATCCCGCGTGGATACGGGCGCGCCCACCCTGGTGAGCGAGCTCACACTGACCACCGCCATTCGCACCGCCGCCATGTCGTGCTTGGTGGCCAAGCACTTGGCCAGGCCCAACAGCCGCACCATGGCCATCATTGGCAACGGCGCACAAAGCGAGTTCCAGTGCATGGGCTTTGCGCATGTGATGGGCATTACGCACTTTCGGTTGTTTGATGTAGACGCGGCGGCCAGCCACAAGTTGGCAGCGCACTTGCAAGCCGCGGGCCTACAGGCCACCCTGTGCCGCGACGCTGGCCACGCCTGCGAAGGCGCAGACATCGTGACCACGGTCACCGCCGATAAGACCAACGCCTTGGTCATACAGCCGGGCATGCTGGGTGCGGGTACGCACCTGAACGCCGTGGGTGGCGACTGCCCGGGCAAAACCGAAATACACCCAGAGGTGCTGGCCAATGGCCGGGTGTTTGTAGAGTTTGAGCCGCAAACCCGCATTGAAGGCGACATTCAACGCATGGCCAGCGACTTTGCCGTGACAGAGTTGTGGCGCGTCTTCAACGGCACGGCCACCGGGCGCAGCAACAACACCGAGATCACCGTGTTTGACTCGGTGGGCTTTGCACTGGAGGACTACAGCGCCTTGCGCTACATGGGCCAAGCCGCACACGATTTGGACCTGGGCCAGCCGTTGGCGCTGATTCCGGCCTTGGCAGACCCTAAGAATTTGTTTGCGCTGGTTGAGGATGCGGGTGCGGGCCATGCGCCGGCTCTGGTAGCCGGTGTGGCCAGCGGCTTACAAAGCGGTTTAAGCAACCGTTTAGGTCACCCTTTGAGCCACGGTTTAACGACCGGCAGTTGATGCACATGCGCTCGCTGCGGCCTGACATCTTTTAAGATGAAGCCACGGTTTTGCCACACCACGCGTACTACAACTACAACTACAACTGCCCCCCAACATGATTGCAAACAACTGGCACGGCGTCAGCCTCATTGGCGCCCCCACAGACATTGGCGCGGGCACGCGCGGCGCGAGCATGGGGCCCGAGGCCTTGCGCGTGGCGGGCATTGGCCCAGCCATTGCCAACTTCGGCATAGACGTGCGCGATACGGGCAACTTGAGTGGCCCGCCCAACCCCTTTGTGCCGCCTGTCAACGGTTACCGCCACCTACCGCAGGTGGCCCAGTGGAACCAGTCCTTGCACGACGCGGTGTTTGCCGAGTTGCAAAGCCAGCGCATGCCGGTGGTGCTGGGCGGCGACCATTGCCTAGGCATTGGCTCCATCAGCGCCGTGGCCAAACATTGCGTGGCCACCGGTAAAAAACTACGCGTGCTGTGGCTGGACGCCCATGCCGATTTCAACACCGCCAGCCTCACGCCCAGCGGCAACATCCACGGCATGCCCGTGGCGTGTTTGTGCGGCGACGGCCCCAGCGAGCTGGTGGACATGGGCGGGCCCGGCCACCGCCTCAACCCCAAAGACTTGCGCCAAGTGGGCATTCGCAGTGTGGACGAGGGCGAAAAGCGCTTGGTGGCCAACATGGGCATCGAGGTGTTTGACATGCGCTTTATTGACGAGCATGGCATGCGCCACGCCATGGAGACGGCCTTGGCGCTGGTCGACAACAACACCCACCTGCATGTGAGCCTGGATGTGGACTTCTTAGACCCCGAGATTGCACCCGGCGTGGGCACCACCGTGCGCGGCGGCCCCAACTACCGCGAGGCCCAGCTGTGCATGGAGATGATTGCCGACACCTCGCGCCTGAGCTCGCTGGACATCGTAGAGCTCAACCCCGCATTTGACGTGCGCAACCAAACCGCCGAGCTGGCCGTAGACCTCATTGAAAGCCTGTTTGGCAAAAGCACACTCATGCGCAAGCGCGACTGACGGGGCGCAGCTCACAAATGAAGAAATGGGCAACAAAAAAACGTGAAATGCCCCTTTTATCAGTACAAACCCTTGTGCAGCCCCCCGTAGAATCTTCCCTTTTGTTCAATCTCATTGGAGACTTCGTCTATGTTTAAGAAATCAATGCTGCTGGCCGCCGTTGCGCTGGGCCTGTCGTTTGGCGCTGCTGCCAAAGAGTGGAAAGAGATTCGCGTTGCGATCGACCCCACCTACAAGCCATTCACCTACAAAACAGACGATGGCAAGCCCACCGGCTTCGACGTCGACATCGCGCAAGCCTTGTGCGACTTGAACAAGGTCAAGTGTGTGTTTGTTGAGCAAGTGTGGGACAGCATGATCCCCGGCCTGCAAGCGCGCAAGTACGACGCCATCATTTCCTCTATGTCCATCACACCAGACCGTCAAAAAGTAGTGGCCTTCACTGGCAAGTACTACAACACACCGTCACAAATCATTGTGAAGAACGACATCAAAACCGACGGCTCAGCCGCGAGCTTGAAGGGTAAGAAGCTGGGCGTGTTGAAGGGCTCTACGCAAGAGAAGTACGCCAAGGGCGAACTCGCTGGTGCAGGCGTTGAAATCCTGTCCTACGAAGCACAAGACCAGGTCTACTTGGACATCAAGGCTGGCCGTTTGGACGGCACCGTGGCAGACGTGGTTGAAGTCAAGGGTGGCTTCTTGGACACGCCAGACGGCAAAAACTACGTCGGCGTTGGTAAAACACTGGGCAGCTACGTGAAGTACTTCGGCGAAGGCGCTGGTATTGCTGTTCGCAAGCAAGACACAGACTTGCGCACCATGTTGGACAAGGGCATCACAACCTTGCGCGCCAACGGCACCTGGATGAAGATCAACGACAAGTACTTCGCTGGCACCGACGTGTGGGGCGACTGATCGCTTGATGCTCTGATGCACTGCGGGGCATGCGCCCCGCCTAGCGTTTAGACTGGCGTTTAGATTCGCGCTTAGATTCGCGCTTAGATTTGCGCTGAGATTCACGTTTAGGCTGACATCGCAACGCAATCACCTGCTAGCACCCCTGAACCTTTGTGGTTTTGGCTGGTCTAGCAGGTTTTTCATTGCTAGCCTTCAAACAACGTTTCAACCGCGCCCTTTCCTGTATTCAACGCCACGCAACCCAAAACAGCTGATTTACCCATGACCGCCGGTTACTTCTACAGCATCCTCGAAGGCTCCTTGTTATCCATACAAGTGGCCTTGGGTGCTTTAGTGGTTGCCGTTCTCCTGGGCTTGGCCGGCGCGGCCGCCAAGTTGTCGCGCTACAAACCCGTGGTGTGGCTGGGCACGGCGTACTCCACCATCATTCGTGGCATTCCCGACTTGGTGTTGATGCTGCTTATTTTTTACGGGGGCCAAATCGGCCTCAACGTCTTGCTCGAATCCGTGGGCTACACCGACTACGTTGAAATCAACCCATTTGCCGCTGGCCTCATCACCATTGGCTTCATTTACGGCGCCTACATGACGGAAACCTTTAGGGGCGCCATCATGGCCATTCCACCCGGGCAAGCTGAGGCGGGTTTGGCCTACGGCATGAGCAGCATGCGCGTGTTTTTCACCATCGTGTTGCCCCAAATGGTGCGCTTGGCGCTGCCGGGCTTTACCAACAACTGGCTGGTGCTGATCAAGGCCACCGCCTTGGTGTCTATATTGGGCTTGCAAGACATGACCTACTTGGCCAAGCAAGCCGGTGCGGCCGCGCGCGGACAAACCCCCAATGCACCCCTGTTGTTCATGGCGTTTGCTGCCGTTATTTACCTGGTGTTCACCACCGTGTCATTGGTGGCGCTGCGCCAACTTGAAAAACGCTACACCTTGGGTGTGAAGCGCGGCTCAATCTAACTCCGCTCACAGCCTTCCACACCCCCATGCAATTCGACGTCATCTTCACCACTGAAGCACTGCAGCTGTATTGGTCGGGCTTGCTGGGCACGCTGGAAATACTCATCTCTTGTTTGGTCATTGGTGGCCTGTTGTCGCTGCCAATGGCGCTGATGCGCGTCTCGACTCGCTGGTGGGTGTCTGGCCCCGTGTGGCTGTTCACGTATGTGATTCGCGGCACACCGCTGCTCATTCAGGTCTACATCATTTACTACGGCGTCGCGCAGCTGGACTGGGTGCAAAGCCGCTGGGACGATGTGTGGCCCTGGACGGGTTTCAAAGACCCCTTCATCTGCGCCGTGCTGGCCTTCTCGCTCAACACCTGTGCCTACACGGTGGAGATGTTGGCCGGCGGCATACGCGACACCGACGCGGGCGAAATTGAAGCCGCGCAGGCCATGGGCTTGTCCAAATGGCAAACGCTGCGCCGCATTGTGCTGCCCTCAGCCATGCGCCGCACCCTGCCCGCGTACTCCAACGAAGTCATCATGATGCTGCACAGCACCTCGTTGGCCAGCGCTGTGCCTGCCGTGTTCGATATCACGGGCGCGGCGCGCAGCATTTACTCAGACTTTTACCTGCCCTTCGAAGCCTTCATCACCGCAGGCGTGATTTACTTGGCACTGACCTTCACATTGGTGGGGCTGTTCAAGCTGGCAGAAAACCACTGGCTGGCTTACCTCAAGCCGCGCGGGCACTGAGCGCGCGCCGCACACAGGTACACCCACGTACACCCACGTTAAGAGGCAGCCCCATGCAGACGCACACACACACGCTACGCAGCCCTGCCACTGGCACACAGCGCACGCTGCAAAGCCTGCACTTTGGCAGCGACCGCCAGCGACCCGACGACAGCGCCAACGCCAACACACAAAAGGTCTACATACAAGCGAGCTTGCACGCAGACGAGTTGCCCGGCATGTTAGTAGCCCACCATTTGCGCGGTTTGCTCACAGCGCTGGAGGCCAGCGGTGCCTTGTTGGGCGAAGTGGTGCTGGTGCCCATGGCCAACCCCATTGGCCTAGACCAAACGCTCATGTACGCGCAGCTGGGTCGGTTTGAAATGGCCAGCGGCGAAAACTTCAACCGCCACTACCCCGACTTTGCCAACGCCATTGCAGACGCGGTGGCCCCGCAGCTGAGCCAGGATGCGGCGCACAACCGCCAGGTCATACGCGCTGCCATGCAAGAGTGGCTGAGCCAGCAACCCACGCCCAACGAGCTGGCCAGCCTGCGCAACACCCTCATGCGCTTGGCCGCAGACGCCGACGTGGTGCTGGACTTGCACTGCGACTTCGAGGCCGTGATGCATTTGTATGTCGAGACGCCCTACCTAGACCAAGCCGCGCCACTGGCCCAAGCACTGGGCGCACGCGCCTTGCTGTGGGCGCAAAACGATTCGGGCGCGCTGTGCTTTGACGAGTCGCTCAGTGCTGTGTGGTGGCGTTTGCGAGCGCGCTTCCCCAACCACCCCATTGACTTGGCCTGCCTGTCCAGCACCGTTGAGCTGCGTGGCCAAGCCGACGTGAGCCACGCGCAAGCGCAGGCCGACGCCCAAGCCATCGTCGACTTTTTGATACACCGCGGCGTGATTGCAGGCCACGTCACGCTGCCCCAACCCGTGTGCGCGCCCACACCCTTGGCAGGCTCACAAACCCTGCACGCACCGCACGCGGGCGTCATCAGCTATCACGCGCAAGCGGGTGATACGCTGGCAGTTGGCGACGTGGTGGCCGACATCGTGTGCCCCGCCACGGCACAAGTCACGCCTGTGGTGGCCGAGGTAGACGGCGTTTTGTACGCGCGCCACGTCTTGCGCTGGGCCACCACCGGCATGGACATTGGCAAAATCGCAGGTGCCAAGGCCTTTAAAACCGGCCCGCTGCTCAGCGCCTGAAGCCCACGTACACGACGACCTACCAACCGGCATACCGACTTACTTACCGACCGACCGACCGAATCAAAGCCTACACATGAGCCACACCACCACCGAACAATTGCTGGTGCAAAACCTGCACAAGCGCTACGGCGACAACGAAGTCCTCAAGGGCGTGTCGCTCTCTGCCAACGCGGGTGACGTCATCAGCATCATCGGCTCCAGTGGCTCGGGTAAATCCACGTTCTTGCGCTGCATCAACCTGCTGGAGCGCCCGCACATTGGCTCCATCACCCTCAACGGCGAGCTGCTGCAACTGGCCACGGCCAAAGACGGCATGCTGGATGCGACCAATACAGCGCAACTGCAGCAATTCAGAGCCAAGCTGGCCATGGTGTTCCAACACTTCAACCTGTGGGCGCACCTCAACGTGCTGGACAACATCACAGAAGCGCCCATTCACGTGCTGGGCTTGTCCAAGACCCAAGCGCGCGAACGCGCGCGCCACTACTTGAACAAAGTGGGCCTATCGGGCGCAGAAGGCAAATACCCCGCCCATATGTCGGGTGGCCAACAGCAGCGCGTGGCCATTGCGCGCGCCTTGGCCATGGAGCCTGCCGTGATGCTGTTCGACGAACCCACCTCCGCCCTAGACCCTGAGCTGGTGGGCGAGGTGTTGCGCGTGATGCGCGGCTTGGCCGACGAAGGCCGCACCATGGTGGTGGTCACACACGAAATGGGCTTTGCCAAAGAAGTGTCCAACAAAGTGGTGTTTTTGCACCAAGGCGTTGTGGAAGAAACCGGCGACCCCAAAGTCGTGCTCAACCAGCCCAGCAGCGAGCGCTTGCAGCAATTTTTGGCGGGCAGCCTCAAATAAACAGGCGTGCAACCCACGCTGCGAGCGTCGTCACCCAGATGAGCCGCCC
>JANREF010000089.1:0-6514 GCA_030726195.1 Burkholderiaceae bacterium
GCCTTGCAGGCCGATGCGCGCATCACCAATATCAAATTGGCTGAACTGGTGGCCTTGTCGCCCACGGCCACGCTGGCCCGCGTGACCCGACTGCAACGCGACGGCTATATCGACACCTACCAGGCCGTACTCAACCCACAGCTGCTAGACCTGGGCCTGATTGTGTTTGTGGAAGTCTCGCTAGACCGCACCACGCCCAATGTGTTTGAGCAGTTCAAGGCCGCCGTGCAAGTGCACACAGAAATACTGGAATGCCACATGGTGGCGGGCGGTTTTGACTACCTCATCAAAACCCGCATGGCCGACATGGCCGCCTACCGCCACTTCGCAGGCCGTGTGCTGTGGGAGATGCCTGGCGTGCGTGAAACCCGCACCTACCCTGTGATGGAAGAGGTCAAGTGCAGCATGCGCCTGCCGCTGCCCCAGCTCTAAACCTTACAACCGCGAAGGCCTGGCACGCCCGTGGGGCACATCAGCTGGCCGCGTACGTGCGTTGACCAAACAAGGCCGTGCCCACGCGTACCATGGTCGAGCCCGCAGCCACCGCCTCACTCAAGTCGGCGCTCATGCCCATAGACAAGGTGTCCACGCCCAGCCCCAGGTCTTGCCACGATTGGTACAAGGCCGCCGCCGTGGCAAATGCCTCGGTTGGCGCGCTGCCGTCTGGGCGTGGGTCGGGGATGCACATGAGGCCACGCAGCTGCAAGCGCGGCATCTGCGCGACTTGGCGCGCCAGCTCGGTAGCCTCAGCCAAGGCCACGCCCGACTTGGTCTGTGCGCCATCAACGTTCACCTGCACGCACACTTGCAGCGGCGTCATACCAGCAGGGCGTTGGTCACTGAGGCGCTGCGCGATTTTGAGCCTATCCACGCTGTGTACCCAGTCAAAGTGTTGGGCGACCAAGGTGGTTTTGTTGCTTTGAATGGGGCCAATGCAATGCCACACCAACACCGCATCAGGCAGTTCCGTTTGCAGCGCGTCGCGCACCGCCACAATTTTGTCTACGCCTTCTTGTATGTAGTTTTCGCCAAACTGGCGCTGTCCCGCCAAGGCCATGCGCTGCACGTCCAGCGCAGGCCAGGTTTTACTCACCGCCAAGAGCGCAACGGCACTGGGCTCACGCCCAGCCTGCGCACAGGCCGTGTCAATGGCACTGCGAACATTGCGCAGGCGCTGTGCAGATTCGTCGTCTGCGTTACGAAAGTTTGTGCTCATGCGCGTTAGTATGCGTGAATTGCTTTTCTGATCTGTAACTCAAGCTTAAAAACCATGACTTTCATCAACGACAAAACCTACACCCACACCGCCCCCACCACGGTGGCCTTCTTAGGCTTGGGCGTGATGGGCTACGCCATGGCTGGGCACTTGGCCAAAGCCGGTCACACCGTGCGCGTGTACAACCGCACGCCAGCCAAGGCGCAAGCTTGGCTGCAAGACTGTGCCGCAGCAGGCATTGATACAGCGCGCATCAGCACCGCCGACACACCACGGGCCGCAGCCGCAGGCGCGGGCGTCGTCATGGCGTGCGTGGGCAACGACGCCGATGTGCGCAGCGTGTGCTTGGGCGCAGACGGCGCGTTTGCGGGCATGACTGAGGGCGCGGTTTTTGTAGACCACACCACCGCGTCCGCAGAAGTCGCGCGCGAAATGTACACCGCCGCCAAACAGCTGGGCCTGGCCTTTGTCGACGCCCCGGTATCAGGCGGCCAAGCTGGCGCACAAAACGGCGTGCTCACCATCATGTGTGGTGGCGACAACGCTGCATTTGCCAAGGCCCAGCCAGTGGCCGAGTGCTTCGCACGCGCGGTGACCTTGATGGGCGACAGCGGCGCAGGCCAACTCACCAAAATGGTGAACCAGATTTGTATTGCCGGCTTGCTGCAAGGTTTGAGCGAAGCGGTGGCGTTTGGCCAGCGCGCCGGCTTGGACATGACGCAAGTGTTGGGCGTGATTGGCAAGGGTGCAGCCCAGAGCTGGCAACTCGACAACCGCGGCACCACCATGGCTGGCGACAAGTTCGACTTTGGTTTTGCCGTGGACTGGATGCGCAAAGACTTGGGCTTGGTGTTGGCCGAAGCCAACCGCAATGGCGCCCGCTTGCCCGTGACCGCCTTGGTCGACCAGTTTTACGCAGATGTGCAGCACATGGGCGGCGCACGCTGGGATACGTCCAGCCTGATCAAGCGCTTGAAGTAAGCGCAGCCCCACCCAGCGCCACACGCGGCGCATACAAAAGCCACCAAGCGAGGCACGTCATGTGCTGCTGGGTGGCTTTTTTGTGCTTTGTGCTTTGTGCTTTGTGCTTTGTGCTTTTTACTTTTTGCTTTTTGCTTTTTCGGCGGCGTTTTTGTTGTGCCTTTTTGAAGGCCAAGGCTACCGTGCTGGCCATGGCAGCACGCGGCTCACACCACTCAAATTATTTAACCTCAGTCACCAAGTTGGTCACCACAGGCTGTGTTTTCACTTCCGCCGGCTTGGGCGGTGGCGGGGGCACAATGCGCTTGAGCTCGGCCTCAGAGATCACTTCAAACAAACGCACCACGCGTTGCACGCCCGATGTAGCGCTGGCAATGTCAGAGGCACGATCGGCCTCGCGTTGGGTGACGATGCCCATCAAGTACACGCTGCCACGCTCCGTCACAACTTTGATCGCGCTGGACTGCAGGTCTTTGGCATCAATCAACAAGGCTTTGACGCGGGTGGTCACCAGCGTGTCGCGTGCGCGGTCGGCCAACGAGGCATTGCCGCCCACGGTCAACTCATTGACCACCAGCTGCACGTTCTCGGTGGTGCTGATGGCGTTGGCCACGCTGGCCTTGTCGTTTGCGCTGGGCACTTCACCACTGATCAAGACGCGGCGGTTGAAGCTGGTCACGTTGATGTGGCCACGGTTACCCACGGCCGCGCTGATTTGCTTGGCACTTTTAAGCTCAATGGCCTGGTCTTCCAGCTGCGCACCCGATGTGCGCCTGTCGGTGGCCACCAACACGCCTGTCGCAGCGCCGCCAACGAGCAATGGTGCGCAAGCCGACAGCGTCAGGGCGGCCAAGGATGTGAGTACAACGGCTTGAACCGTGCGTGTAAAACCTGTCATGTTTAACTTTCCGAAACGTTAAATAGCAAGAGATGGCCTACTGCCCATCTCCCAACAACTGTATATCTACACCGTCGCATACGCAATGCAACACCATCATCATGACCTCATGAATGCGACTGGTTTGTTCGCTGGGCACGCACACGGCCACATCGGTGTCGTGTAAGGACTGCACCAACTCGGGGTTGGCTCCGCCCACCAAGGCCACCACGGTCATGTCGCGCTCATGCGCGGCATCGACGGCTGCAACCAAGGCCGCCTCAGCGCCTTTGGAGCTGATGACCAGCAGCAAGTCCTCAGACACACCCAAGGCGCGCACTTCGCGTGCAATACCTTGGCTGTCAAAACCGTTGCCGCTGTGCGCACCCAGAGCCAAGGCGGCCAGCTCGGGGCGCTCGCGCTCGAAACGTCCCAGCAACAAGGCTGCGGTGTAAAACGCCAACGGTTGCGTCGCGCCCATGCCCGCTACCATGATTTTTCCACCATTGGTCAGGCAAGAGAAGACGGCTTGCACGGCAGACTCGGTGTTGTTGCCCATGCTTTGCGCGCACTGGTACTTGAAGTCCGCGCTGTCAATGAATAGTTGTTGTATGCGTTGTAAAAGCATGCCTAATCATAGACGGATAACGTCCGCGTTTTTAGACGTCCTGCGCATCAAAGGCTGCCTCCATCCACTGCACCTGTGCCTGCGTCCCCAGGCCCTGCACACTCACCACGTCGAAGCGACACGGTGGACATTCAGGCAGACCAGACAGGTATAGCTGCGCGGCCAACACGATGCGCGCGCGTTTGCGTGCGCTGATACTGGCCGCAGCACCGCCAAAGCGGCTGTGTCGCCGTGCGCGCACCTCGACAAACACCAGGGTGGCGTCGCCATGCCGCATAATCAAATCGATTTCCCCACCACCGCGCCCCGGCGTGCTGAAGTTGCGCTGCACCAGGGTCAGGCCTTGCGCCAGCAAATAGGCCAGCGCACGGTCTTCCGCCGCATCGCCCAGCGCTTTGGTGGTGTTTGCAACCTCTACAGGCTTAGAGCCCAGTCGTTTTGGCCACATCGTATTCCTCAGCCTTAGCCGCCGCCAAAGACGCGGCCGCCTCGCAGCATTATCCGGCGTCTACGCTGGTGATGGTCGCCACGCCCATTGGCAACTTGGCCGACATCAGCTTGCGCGCGCTGTGCGCGCTGGACTTGGTGGATGCCATCGCTTGCGAAGACACGCGCCACACGCAGCACATGCTGGCGGCCTACGGCATCAAAAAGCCACTCATCGCGCTGCACCAACACAACGAGGCACAAGCCAGTGTGAGCGTGGTGCAGCGTTTGCAACAAGGCCAGCGCATCGCCTACGTGAGCGACGCTGGTACACCTGGCGTGAGCGACCCTGGTGCCAAGCTCGCCGCAGCGGTCACGCAGGCGGGCCTGCGCGTCATGCCCATACCGGGCGCAAGCAGCGTCACCACACTAATCAGCGCCATGGGTCTAGACGATGCCGGTGAGCAGTTTGCGACACAAGGCTTTTTATTCGCAGGCTTTTTGCCCAACAAAGGCAGCGCACGCGCACAAGCGCTGCAAGAGCTGCGCGACATGCGCCGCGCGGTGGTGTTACTGGAAGCGCCACACCGCTTGGCACAGCTGGCCAAAGAGCTAGCGCCATGGGGGGATAGACGTATCACCGCTGGGCGTGAGCTGACCAAACAATTTGAGTCTATTTCCAGCCACGCCTGTGCCGACTTTGAAGCCTGGCTACAAGCCGATGCCAACCGCTTGCGCGGCGAATACGTACTGGCCATTCACCCCTTGGCCACCCAAGACCTAGGCGATGCAGACGACGCACTCCCCGCCTCGGCCATGTTCACACTCACCACCTTGCTGGACGTGCTGCCCGTTAAAACGGCTGCACAAGTGGGGGCTGCGTTGACCGGCGTGAGCAAAAACAAACTCTACGCCGCGGCACTCGGTTTGCAGCGCGAGTCATAAGCGCCGCACCACAACAGCGCAACACCACGGCACAAGCCACTGCTGCGCGCATGCGCCGACTTACTTTTGCTCAGGCTCGTCACCGCGCAGCCGTGTGGCTTGTAAGTCGACCACGTCCACCACATCATCGTTGGCTGCTTTCGGTTGTGCGGCTTGTGCGCCGGGGCGCGAGAATGGGCCTGCACCGCCACGCGCTGCGCCCGGGCCACGCTGGCTGGCGCGCCACACGGCGTCTTGGGTTTGGCGAAACCGGCCCCACACCACGCTCAAGGGGTGACGCTGCCCCGTCACCAGCGACCACACAAAGCTCAGCGCCAAGGCAAACACGGCAACCACCACCAAACCGGCTACAAACACCAAACCGGCCGCCATGAATACGAGGCGAAACAAAATACCTATGAGGCTATTGATAAAGTTCATACAAGCCACTCTTGGCCCACACGGGCCGCTCTTTCTCAGAAGTCTTCAAGCCCCATAACTTGGGACTGTTACGGGCAATTCAAGTCTCAGGTGGCGCGCACCGCATGGGATACAAACTGGGGCGTGCGTGCGCTGTAGCGCGCCAAGGCATTGACCTCAGCCACGGCCACTTGCGCGCGCGGGTTGGCATACACGTGGTCGCCAAGCCATGCGCACTCGTCTCGCAAGCCCTGCTCGCTGGCCACTCGGGTGTGCCACACACGCTGCACGCCATCCCAGCGGTAGCCTCTGGCTTTGAGCGCATCTTTGGCATCAAATGGCGCGCCCGTCGCTTGCAGCGTGTATTGAGGTGCATCCAAAGCGCTCAGCAACAGCTGCCAGCCCAGTTGCCCCGTATCACCAACGGGCTGCCCCAACACGGCAGCCAAGGCATGACAGTCCATATCGGCGCGGTGCGCGTCATAAAACCAGCCGTAATGCGCAGCCAATGCCTCCAGCTTGGCAGAGCCAATGCCGTGCTGTTTCCAAGGAATGTCGGCAAACGAACATGCCCAAGGTAGGTCCGCAAAGTAGGACAAGCGCTGCTCCACGAACGGGCGGTCGAAGCCAGCGTTGTGGGCCACCACCCATTGCACACCATCCATGATGCTGGAGATGGCCGCCTCGTCTAGCGCTTGCCCCTTGACCATGGCGTCCGAGATGCCTGTGAGCTGCTGCACCTCTTTGGGAATGGGGCGCCCGGGGTCTTGGAAGCCATCGAACACCAACACCTCGCCCACAGGCTGACCCGTGAGGGTGTCTATGTCCATCACCACCAACGCCAGCTCGATGATCACATCGGTTGCTGAGGACAGACCTGTGGTCTCGGTGTCCAGCACCGCTACGCGCTTCACAGGGCCCACAGCGGCCCGATCAAAGTGCGTGCTGGGCTGCAAGCGGCGAATCACCCTGTAATCGGGGTCTGCACTCAGCAGCTGCGCCATGTCGGCCAACGTCATAGGCGTTGCATGGGCCTCTCCCG
>JANREF010000089.1:6614-8285 GCA_030726195.1 Burkholderiaceae bacterium
GCCTTGGCCGCTGGGGTTGGTGTGGGCGCTTCCACGAGCGGCTCCATGCCCAAATCCAAGCCCATTTGTGGCATTGGTGGCATTGGTGGCTTATCCGACATGACCATCCTCCTGCGTGAAGTGTGCAACCCATGCAAAGCGGGGTTGGGTCACGCCGCCGATCACCACGTCTTCGCAGAACATGGCCGCGGGCCTAACCCACAAACCACGTTCACCATACAAAGCACGGTACAGCACCAGCGGCTCCAGCGTTTCGCTGTGCCGCACCACGTCCAGCAAGTGGTACTCGCCACCTTTGTAATGGCGGTACAAACCAGGCTGCACTGGCGGCAGCGGCGGTAAATCGTGGTCCGTAGGCGTGGCAGTTGCCGTGGTGGCAGATGTAGTTTGTGACATGCACACAGTGTAAGGCTGCGTGCGCCACCACCGCAGGTGAGCCCTAAGGCGTCGCCTGCTGTGCCGCAGCACAGGGGCCACGCGTAGGAGCCACCTTGTTTTAAAAGCGCGTGGTCAATGTCGACAACCACAGCGGCGAGATATCTAGCAACCAAGCCTCTAGCGACTTGTCAGCGCCAGACAGGATCAGCACGGCCAGCGCCAGCATGACCGCACCCAACACCGCCTTGCCATTTTTGCCAGCCTGCATGAGCTTGCCACGCATGTTCATCATTGCGCCGCGACTGGCGTAGGCCAACACCACAATAGGCAGCGCAGCACCCACGCCAAATATGCCCATCAACAGTGCCACTTGCGGCAAGTGCGTGCCTTGGCTGGCCAGCAACACAGCAGCGCCCAAGGTGGGGCCCACACACGGGCTCCACACCACACCCAACACCAAGCCAATGGCGAACTGCCCCCACAGGCCATCGAGGCGGATGTTGGCAATCAAGTTGTTGCCTGCATCGCCAATACCCGCCGTAGCGAACGCAAAACGCTGCTGCAAGCGGCTGGACATGAGCACCAAGCCCAACGCACCCAGCATGACCGCACCCACATTGCGAAACACCGCAGGGTCAAATCCCAAGGCTGACCCCGCCCACACCAAGGTAGAGCCAATGATGGCGTACGACAGAGCCAAACCGGCGGCCAAAGCCAATGGTGCGCGCGGGTGTGCGTGGGTGGCAGAGCCCAACAAGATGGGAATGATGGGTAACACGCAGGGCGACAGCGTGGACAGCAGCCCCGCTAAAAACCCAAGGCCATAAGAGCCCACGCCAAAGCCCAGCTCCATCACTTGACCGCCATTTCAATCAGGCTCTCAATGCCTGCAGGCGATGTATCGCCCACCGAGCGCGCCACTTCCGTCTTGCCCTTGAACGCAATCAACGTGCTTTGCATGTGCACCTTGAAACGGCGCAGCGTGGGCTTGTCCGAATCGAAGTCCACCGTCAGCAGCGTGACATCAGCGTAGGCAGGCAAGCTCATGAGGTCTTCCAAAATAGGCTTTTGCGCCCTGCAAGTGGGGCACCAAGGCGCCGTCACATCCACCACCACCGACTGGCCCGCGCTGGTGAGCTTGTCAAACGCTTGCTGGGTGAATGGCTTGATCTCGCCCGCCGAAGCCAGCGACACCACACAGGACAACAACAGCGCCGAGGCGGTTTTTAGAAAGTTCATGAAATGGGTTCCTTGTCGAACTTGAAGGTTAATAATTCAGACCGCAAGCACTGC
>JANREF010000090.1 GCA_030726195.1 Burkholderiaceae bacterium
AGCGTCAGTCCGCACGCACGCAGTCGGCGTAGAAGCGGCGCACGCCGTCGTCACCCACCACAGCCACCAAGCCGTGTATGTCGGTGGCAAAGCCCGGGCACTGCTCATTGAGTTCGCGTGAGAACTTAAGGTAGTCCACGATGCGCTGATTGAACACCTCGCCTGGCACCAACAACGGGATGCCTGGTGGGTAGGGCGTGATGAGGCTGGTGGTGATGCGGCCCAACAAGTCGTCGATTGGCACGCGCTCTGTGGTGCGTCGGGCAATGTGCGCAAACGCGTCACCCGGCGTCATGGCGGGCGTGTGGTCGCTCAGGTACATGTCGGTGGTCAGGCGTGCAATGTCATGCTTGGCGTACATGGCGTGCACGTACTGACACATGTCGCGCAAGCCCATGCGCTCGTACTTGGGATTGGCTTTGGAGAACTCGGGCAATATGCGCCACATGGGCTGGTTGCGGTCGTAGTCGTCCTTGAACTGCTGCAAGGCTGTGAGCAAGGTATTCCAGCGGCCTTTGGTGATGCCAATGGTGAACATGATGAAGAAGCTGTACAAGCCCGTTTTCTCCACCACCACGCCGTGCTCGGCCAAAAACTTGGTCACGATGGATGCGGGTATGCCCATGTCGGCAAACGTGCCGTCCATGTCTAAGCCCGGCGTCACAATGGTGGCCTTGATGGGGTCCAACATGTTGAAGCCATCGGCCAAATCACCAAAGCCGTGCCAGTTGTTGTCTTTGCCCATGCCCAGCACCCAATCGGCTGGGTCGCCTATGCCCTCTTCTTCATCGTCTGTGAGCTCGTTGACCTTGGGCCCCCACACCTTGAACCACCAGTTGTTCTTGGTGTCTTTGCCGTAGTCCTTGGCCACTTTGCGCATGGCGCGCCTGAAGTCCAAGCACTCCAAAATGCTTTCCTCCACCAAGGCGGTGCCGCCGGGCGGCTCCATCATGGCTGCGGCCACATCACAGCTGGCGATGATGGCGTACTGCGGCGATGTGGATGTGTGCATCAAATACGCCTCGTTGAACAAGTGCGTATCGAGCTTGACGGTTTTGGAGTCCTGCACCAACACGTGGCTGGCCTGGCTGATGCCAGCGAGCAATTTGTGGATGGACTGCGTGGCGTACACCACAGCGTGCTCAGGCCGCTCGCGGTTCTTACCCATGGCGTGGAAGGTGCCGTAGAACGGATGGAAAGCGGCATGCGGCAACCACGCTTCGTCGAAGTGCAAATTGGTCACATAACCATCGAGCATGCCTTTGACGGTTTCGGTGTTGTACAGCACACCGTCGTAGGTACTTTGTGTGAGGGTGAGCACGCGCGGCGTGACGGTGTCGGCGTCGTAGTCTTTGAGCAGCGGATTGTTGCGAATTTTTTCGCGTATGGTCTCGGGCTCAAATTCACTCTGCGCAATCGGGCCAATGATGCCGTAATGGTTGCGCGTGGGCTTTAAGAACACCGGAATCGCGCCCGTCATGATGATGGCGTGCAGGATGGACTTGTGGCAGTTGCGGTCCACCACCACCACGTCGCCTGGTGCCACGGTGTGATGCCACACCATTTTGTTGCTGGTACTGGTGCCATTGGTCACAAAGTAACAATGGTCGGCATTAAAAATACGCGCGGCAT
>JANREF010000091.1 GCA_030726195.1 Burkholderiaceae bacterium
AAATGTTGCCGTGGCCGCCCAACAGCATGAGTGCCACGGCCGTAGGGTCGTCGCCGGAGTAGATCGCAAAGTTGCTGGGTGCTTCTTTAATGAGCCACAGCGCGCGGGCAATGTCGCCCGTGGCTTCTTTAATGCCCACGATGCCGGGCAACTGTGCCAAGCGCATGACGGTGGCGGCTTGCATATCGGCCACAGAGCGCCCGGGCACGTTGTACAACACCATGGGCAAGTCCACTGCCTCTGCGATGGCCTTGAAGTGCTGGTACATGCCTTCTTGCGTGGGCTTGTTGTAGTAGGGCACAACTTGGAGTTGGCAGTCTGCGCCAACGTCTTTGGCGTAGCGGGCCAGCTCAATGGCCTCAGAGGTCGAGTTGGCACCACATCCAGCCATGATGGGCACGCGCCCGCGGGCTTGCTCGACCGATACGCGAATGATGTCGCAGTGCTCTTGAACGTTCACCGTGGGGGACTCGCCGGTGGTGCCCACCACGCCAATGCAATCGGTACCTTCGTCGATGTGCCAGTCTATGAGTTTGCGTAACCCGTCGTAGTCAACAGCGCCGTTGTCCAACATCGGTGTAATCAGGGCAACAATGCTGCCAGTAATCATGCTCATGGTCTTGCCAATATGGTTGTGGTGTTTAGCCTATTCGCACATTCTACTCAGTAGCGCCGGGTTGTTTTCATGCCGAGAGCTCGCGTGCCCGCGGCCCGGGCGCTAGGGGAGCAAGTAACGCGGCGTTGCAGCGCCTAGCTTGTGTTCTTTGACGGCCACAATGCGTTGCACAAAGCGGTCGCTGACTGTGGCGTTGGAACTGTGTTGCGCGTCTTCAAATCCGTTTTCATAGGCGACCACCCGCAGCGGGGCGCACAGCGTTAATGCCTCGTTGGGGGCCAACAAGAAGGCTGGGCGGCTGGGCTTGCCTATGCTTTCTTGGCCCAGCGCAAAGGTTTCAAATACCAATACGCCACCGGGTTTCAGCGATGCGATCAACGACCCAAACAGCGGGCGCCACAAGTAGTTGGTCATGACGGCCGCGTCAAATTGGTTGGGTGCGAAAGGCCAAGTACCAACTTCGAGGTCGGCCAACAGGCGCTGAGCAGGCGTGTCGCTCAGGTGAGCCAGTGCCGCGGCGTCTTTGTCGACGGCGGTGACATCAAAGCCATGCGCCAACAGGTGCCGGGTGTGGCGACCTGCGCCGCAGGCGACGTCCAACACATGGCCAGCTGGGGTCATCAAATGTTGCCATTTTTTAAGCCATGCGCTGGGCTGACCTAGGCCGTGAAGAGGTGCCACCATGAATAAACGTCGCAGGTATGAAGACAGGGAGGCTGCTTAAAAGCAGCTCCAGAGCTGGTTGGCCATGTTGACCACAAATTCGGGTTGGGTGTACATCGTAAACACCAGCCACAGCACGCCAGCCGCAGCGCCGCCTAGGGCCAGCCACAGCAGTGCCGGGCGGTGGGTGGGCGTGTGTGTGCTGTGCATGGCTTAAGCGTATCTCAAATTGCGGTTGGCTGTGCGCTGTGGTTCACGCGGTGTACGGTGTGCCCGTGGCTTAGGCCGCACCGTTGGCGCCGCCCAGCGCTGCGGGCGCACGTGTGATGGCGTGCTCTTTGACG
>JANREF010000092.1 GCA_030726195.1 Burkholderiaceae bacterium
GTGCTGTGTGCTTGGCCTTGGCCAGCTGCGCAGCACCGCCGCCGCCACCTGCACCACCGCCTCCACCACCACCTGAGCCTGTGGCCGTGCGCCAACCCGAGATTGTGTCCAGCGCTACAACGCCACTGACCTACAGGCGAGACGCCGCGCAGCACATTTACAAGAAAAACATCACCCGCATCTACAAAGGCAAGATGCCCTCACTGCTCATGGCTGTTGCTGTGTTGGAGGTGGACATTGACACCATGGGCGACGTCGCCGCCATCCGCTGGGCACGTGCCCCCAAACACCTGCCCCATGTCATGGCAGACATCGAAGGCATGGTGCGTGAAGCGGCACCCTATCCGGCACCCGTTCGCATGCCAGGCGTGGTGTACACCGATGTGTGGCTATACGACAAATCTGGCTTGTTCCAGCTCACCACACTCACAGAAGGCCAGCGCAGCAAATAAACGCGGCGCCCTGCAGCGCCACCCGTTACTCGCCGCCTCGCTCGCCCCTTCACCAGCTGGCGCGACCGCCCCGCTGGTCGTCACTGCGACCATGCCTGCCTGCCTGCCTGCGCTCCACCGTGCGCCCATTAATGTGACCTTAATGTGCACGCTCGAGAATCTGACGAAACGTTCATTCAATCGTTTCACAGGCTCTTACGATGTCAAACCACTACTTATCCCGTTTTTCTTCCTCCTCCTCCTCCTCTTCCTCTTCCTCTTCCCCTTCCATATCCTCCTCCCTTTTTTCTTCCTTTTCCTTACGCTTACCCGCATTCTTGTCTCTACCCTTGCTGTGCCTAAGCGCCGCCTTGACGTTGGCAGGCGTGGCGACCAACGCCCATGCAGCTGATAGCAGCGCTCAAGCCCAACTGACGCATTGGGAGCAGGCCGCTGGAACATCAGGCAACGCCGACCGGGGCATGCGCTTGTTCACCAGCACGCACGGCCAAGAATGGTCTTGCGCTTCTTGCCATGGCAAACCGCCCACACAAGACGCTCAGCACGCCAACACCGGCAAAACCATTGCACCGTTGGCACCGGCCTACAACCCCAAACGCTTCACAGTGCTGGCCAAGTCTGACAAGTGGTTTCGCAGAAACTGCAACGACGTGCTGGGCCGGGAATGCACCGCAACTGAAAAAGCCGACGTGTTGGCTTACTTGATCAACATCAAGTAACAGCCAAGTCGCCGCCAAGTCAACGCCAACTTCTCTCACATGCACACAAACCTACACGTCCATCAGCACGCCACGCCACTACGATTGACCATGCGCTCAAACACAACACCCCATACACAGCACATCCAACAAATGCGCAACACCATCGCGGCTCTAGGCATCGCATTGGTGAGCCTATTCGCTGCCAACACGGCCACTGGCGCGACATCCGTCGCACCCACTGAAACACGCTTGAGCAACCAAGCCCTGTACCAACAAGAGTGCGCGGCTTGTCACACCGCTTACCCCCCCGGCATGCTGCCCGCCGAATCGTGGCAGCGCATCATGGGCGGCTTGCAGCAGCACTACGGCACCGACGCCTCACTGGACGACGCCAGCGTAGCCACCCTCACCAAATGGCTAACAGCCAGCGCAGGCACTTACAAGCGCGTTAGCGGTGCGCCGCCAAACGACCGCATCACCGAATCCACCTGGTTCATTCGCAAGCACGATGAAGTGGCACCCGCCATTTGGAAAGACCCCAGCGTGAAATCCGCCGCCAACTGCGCAGCCTGTCACACCCGCGCCGATCGTGGTGACTTTGACGAAGACCATGTGCGCATGCCGCAAGGACTTAGCACCAGCTTGCGCCGCTACTGGTCCAACGACTAAGGCTGGCGCACATGGTTATCAACTTACGTCATCACTTGGCATCGGCTTGGGCGCACGTCAGCGACCAGTGGGCGGCCAGACACCAAGACACGGGGCCACGTCGGCGGGTCAAAGATGCGCCCATGCGCAGCTTTCACTGGTTGTTTGCCGCTTGCTTCACGCTGGCCTACCTCACCTCAGAAACTGAAAAACTGCGCATGTTGCACGTCACCATGGGCTACACCTTGGTGGGCTTGCTGGCCTTTCGACTGGTCTATGGCGTGGTCGGGCCTCGCCACGCCAACATTGGCGCGTTGTGGCGCAAAGCCAAAGGCTTGCCACACTGGGTGCGCCAAACCAGCGCGCAGCTGGCCACCCCCACCAGTGGCCCGGCCATCAACTGGCGTCAAGGCTATTTGATGGTCACGCCGGTGGCAACGCTGCTGATATTGGCGTTGGTGGCTCCCATCGCACTGAGCGGCTACGCCACCTTCAATGAGCTCGGCGGCGACTGGCTGCAAGACGCCTTGGGTGAAGTGCACGAGTTTTTCGGCAACTTCATGCTGTTCACCGTGCTGGGCCACTTGGCATGGCTGGTGGTGCTGAGCTTGCTGACCAAGCGCAATGAGGCATCACCCATGTACAGCGGCACTGTCGCCGGCGCTGGTCCAGACTTGGTACAGCACAACCGCCTGTGGTTGGGCATCGCCGTGGTGCTGGGCGTGGTGCTGTACGTGGCTTGGGAGTGGCAGAACTCACCCAACGGCTTGATTCGCTGGTCTGCACTTTTTTAAGCATCCACGCCCCTAAGCGTTACCCTGCAATGAGCGCTGACCCTTGGTCAGTCAGCGCTTGGCGCGTGCGCCGCTCGCGGGTTGACGATCAGCTCCCGCGGTAAGTGGAGTAGCTCCAAGGGCTCACCAGCAAGGGCACGTGGTAATGCTCGTTGGGCTTGGCAATGCCAAAGTCCAAGGCCACGCGGTTTAAGAAGTTGGGCGTGGGCAGCGCCACGCCCTTGGCGGCAAAGTAGCCTGCAACATCAAACACCAAGCGGTAAGTGCCCACGGCTAAATCCGCGTGGCCGATGAGCAATCCATCGGCGTTGCGCCCATCATCGTTCAGGTTGAACGACTTCACCAAGGTGGCGGCCTCACCCTCAGTTGTATACAAAGACACCCCCATGCCAGCCGCAGGGCAACCGTGCATGGTGTCTAAAACGTGTGTACTCAAGCCCATTTTGCGATCCTTTGAAGCTGAAATGCTGACATTGTTGTGGCGATATTGCATACAGTTGCCCATGCCGTGCGGCGATGGCGGCGAACTGTCGCGGTGTACCGAAGTCATCATAACTTGTATACAATTTTTCAACAATCCAGTATTATCAGTCCATGGATACCTCCTCTACCACCATGATCGTTCAATCGCTCTCGCGTGCGATTGTTGAGCACAGGCTGCAGCCTGGCGCCAAATTGGCCGAGCAAAAATTGGCAGACCATTTTGGCGTGTCGCGCACCTTGGTGCGCCAAGCCCTGTTCCAGCTCAGCCAAAACCGCTTGGTGCGCATGGAGCCTTCGCGTGGCGCGTTTGTCGCAGCGCCCTCGGTAGAAGAGGCCAAACAAGTATTTGCTGTTCGCCGCATGTTGGAGCTGGAGCTCACGCGCCAACTGGCCAGAACCGCTACACCCGCAAAAATCAAAGCCCTGCATGCGCACCTGGCCAAAGAGCACGCGGCCCTGCACGACAGCGACGCGGCAGGCCGCACCGAACTGCTGGGCGACTTTCACGTGCGCATGGCCGAACTCAGTGGCAACGATGTGTTGGCCGACATCTTGGGTGATTTGATTTCGCGCTGTGCCCTCATCACACTGATGTACCAAACCGCGCGTGCGGCCGAATGCTCCAGCGAAGAACACGACCGACTGGTAGCGGCCATACAAGCCAAAGACGAAGACGGTGCCGCGCGCATCATGGCCGAGCACTTGGACAGCGTTGAGAAAAGCTTGACCTTCAACAAGCGCCAACCGTCCACCGACATACGCGAAGCCCTCAGCTGAACGTTGGTCTCTAGCCACCAGCGCAGCATCAAGCCTATGCAGCCAGCAGCGCCACCGCACTACATACGCGCGACAACCACATCTTCACGCATGGCCCACACCTTGAACGTGGCAACACCCTAACGCCCAAAGCCCAAAGCCCAAAGCACAGCAGCACAGCAGCCCAACCACCGCCACTCCATCAACACCTCCAAGCCCCTACCCACGCCCACATGTACGACGCCACCGCCCCCTACCCCCGCGACCTCATAGGCTATGGCCCAGATGTGCCGCACGCCCAGTGGCCCCAGCAAGCACGCGTGGCCGTGCAGTTTGTGCTGAATTTTGAAGAAGGCGGCGAAAACCATGTGTTGCATGGCGACGCGGGCTCCGAGCAGTTTTTGTCGGAGTTGTTCAACCCCGCCAGCTATCCCGAGCGCCACATGAGCATGGACGGGATTTACGAGTAAGGCGTGTGGCGCTTGCTGCGCGAATTTGAAAAAAACAACATGCCGCTGACCGTCTTTGGCGTTGCCACTGCCCTACAGCGCAACCCCGACATGGTCCAAGCCTTCCAAACACTGGGCCACGAAATCGCATGTCATGGCCTGAAGTGGATTCACTACCAACACACGCCGATTGAGCAAGAGCGCGCAGACATGGCGCAGGCCATGGCCATCATGACCGAGCTCATGGGTGAGCGACCCGTTGGCTGGTACACCGGGCGGGACAGCCCCAACACACACCAATTGGTTGCCGACTTTGGTGGCTTTGAATACGACTCAGACTACTACGGTGATGACTTGCCGTTTTGGATGAAGGTCAACACCAGCAGCGGTGCGCCTGCCCACCAACTCATCGTGCCCTACACCCTAGACACCAACGACATGCGCTTTGCCCTACCGCAAGGCTTCTCGCACGGCGAGCCCTTTTTTCAGTACCTCAAAGACAGCTTCGACTGCCTGTACGCCGAGGGCGACCCCAACGGCTTGAACCGTCCCAAGATGATGAGCGTGGGCATGCATTGCCGCTTGCTCGGACGCCCCGGGCGCTTCATGGCCATCAAACGCTTCATCGACTACGTGGCCAGCTTCGACCATGTCTGGGTGGCCACACGTCAAGACATTGCACGCCACTGGCGCGCCACGCACCCCTGCCCAACTTGAGCGTCGATAAGGGCACCGTCAAGAGCAACGTGTACGCAAGGACACAGAGATAAGCATAGGCATAGGCATAGACACAACCATGAACATAACCATAAATAAACGCATGGACATCAGCGGGCACATGCGCAGGCACATGAGCACCAATACAAACGCAGGACCCACCGTCTATGAGGCTCTGGGTCTCGCGCTGACCTGGCCGGCGTCATGCCCGCATGCCTGTGCTCACCTGCGCCCACTACACACAATGAACACACCATGAGCTACACACTAGACCAACTCAACACCGCCTCGCACGAAGAGGCCTGCGCCATGCTGGCGGGCTTGTACGAGCACACGCCATGGATTGCCGAGCAAGCGCTGCAGCAACGCCCGTTTGCATCGCTGGCTGCGCTCAAACACGCCATGACGCTGGTACTGGACGAGGCAGGTGTAGATGCCAAGCTTGCACTCATTCGCGCTCACCCAGAGCTTGCGGGCAAAGCCATGCAGAGCAACACGCTCACGGCCGAGTCCACCAACGAGCAAAGCAAAGCGGGCCTGACCAACTGCACACCCGACGAGCTGGCGCACATCCAAAGTCTCAACCGCCAATACCTAGACAAATTTAACTTTCCATTTGTTGTGGCCGTGCGCGGCCCACGCGGCACGGGCTTGAGCAAAGCGCATATCGTGGCCACGGTGGAGCGCCGCCTGCGCAACCATCCGGACTTCGAGCGCGAAGAGTGTGTGCGCAACATACACCGCATTGCTGAGATTCGCCTGAACGACAAATTCGGCGTCACACCGACGCAGGGCAACTTGGTGTGGGACTGGCACGAAGACCTCGCGCAATACTCAGACCCTGGCTACGCACAGCGCGGTGAACTCACGGTCACCTACCTCACACCTGCACACCAACAAACAGCAGCCAGCATTGCGGCAACCATGCGCGAGTGCGGCTTTGACAGCGTGCACATCGACGCGGTGGGCAACGTGGTGGGCGTGTACCAAGCCCACCAAACCACGGCGCACACCCAAACCTTGCTCACGGGCTCGCACTACGACACGGTTCGCAATGCTGGCAAATACGATGGCCGCTTGGGCATTTATGTGCCCATGGCCTGCGTGCGCGCCTTGCACGCACAAGGCAAGCGACTGCCCTTTCACTTGGAGGTGGTGGGGTTTGCCGAGGAAGAGGGTCAACGCTACAAAGCCACCTTCTTGGGCTCAGGCGCGTTGGTTGGCCAATTCGACCCATCATGGCTGGACCAACTGGACGCCGACGGCATCTCCATGCGCCAAGCCATGGCGCAAGCAGGCTTAAACGAGGCCGATATTGCCAACATCAAACGCGACGTCAGCCGCTACCTAGGCTTTGTGGAAGTACACATTGAACAAGGCCCCGTGCTCAACGAACTGAACCTGCCACTGGGCGTGGTCACCTCCATCAATGGCAGCGTGCGCTACTTGGCCAGCATCACTGGCACCGCCAGCCACGCGGGCACCACGCCCATGAGCCGACGCCGCGATGCGGTCGCGGCCTTTGCAGAGTTCGCCAGTTTTGTCGAACAGCGCGCAGCACAGGACGGCGACTCGGTAGCCACCATTGGCATGCTGGCGGTACCCAGCGGCTCTATCAATGTGGTGCCAGGTCAATGCCAATTCAGCCTTGACATGCGCGCGCCCAACGACAGACAGCGCGACGCCCTGCATGACGACATCGTGAAAGCCTTGCAAACCATTTGTGCCAAGCGCGGTGTGCACTACACACTAGACCTCACCGTTCGTGCCAGTGCAGCACCCAGCGCCCCCGACTGGCAAACACGTTGGGAAGCGGCCGTGCAATCCACCGGACTGCCCGTTTTTTGCCTGCCCAGTGGCGCAGGCCATGACGCCATGAAGCTGCATGAAGCCATGCCACAAGCCATGCTCTTTGTGCGCGGCGAAAACGCAGGCATCAGCCACAACCCCCTGGAGTCCACCACCAGTGACGACATGCAACTGTGCGTGGACGCTTTTATGCACCTGCTGCACCAGCTGGATCAGGTGAGTCAGGTGCGTCAGGTGGCCTAGGTCGGTCGCTGAACGGCCAAGCATCTGCGTTCATCGTCAACGTGCACTTCAGCTTGCACTTCAACTTCAACTTCAACTTCAACTTCAATTTCAACTTCAACTTCAATTTCAACTTCACACCGCATAACAATTTAGGAGACACCGTGGCACAACAACCCAACGCAGCACACGCACAAGACTTTGCAGACATCGACGCCTGGATTGACCAGCACTTTGACGAGCAGGTTCAGTTTTTAAAACAACTCGTAGCCGTGCCCACCGACACACCACCGGGCAACAACACACCGCACGCAATGCGCACAGCCGAGCTGCTGCAGCAGTTTGGCTACACCGCCGAGCAACACGCGCCACCACCCGAGCTGGTGCAAGACAACGGCTTGCAATCTGTGACCAACTTGATTGTGAGACGGCCTTTTGGCAGCGGCGGGAAAACCATTGCGCTCAACGCCCACGGCGACGTGGTGCCCCCCGGAGAAGGCTGGACACACGACCCCTACGGTGGCGAGGTGGTGAATGGCAAGATGTACGGGCGCGCCACCGCCGTGAGCAAGGGCGACTTTTCAACCTTCACGTTCGCCGTGCGCGCGATCGAGGCTTTGGCCTCGCGCGCGCAGCTCAAAGGCAATGTCGAACTGCACTTCACCTACGACGAAGAGTTTGGCGGCGCGCTTGGCCCAGACTACTTGCTGGCGCAGAACCTGACCAAGCCGGACCTCATGATCGCTGCAGGTTTCAGCTACCAAGTGGTGACCGCGCACAACGGCTGCTTGCAAATGGAAGTCACCGTCAACGGCAACATGGCCCACGCGGCCATCCCCGATTCCGGCGTGGATGCACTGCAAGGTGCCAACGGCATTTTGAGTGCGCTGTACGCGCAAAACGATCTGTACAAACAGATCAGCTCGCAGGTCGAAGGCATCAACCACCCCTACCTCAACGTCGGCATGATCAGCGGCGGCACCAACACCAATGTGGTGCCAGGCAAAGTGGTGTTCAAAGTCGACAGGCGCATGATCCCAGAGGAAAACCCCGCCGAGGTAGAGGCCAACTTGCACCAAGTCATGCAAGACGCAGTCGCCGCCTTCAACAAGGGCCGCACTGACGCGGGCATCAGCATCACCATCAAACGCATGCTGCTGTGCAACGCCATGAAGCCGTTGGC
>JANREF010000093.1 GCA_030726195.1 Burkholderiaceae bacterium
TCGCTGTGCCCAAAGAAGCCATACCTAAAACCATCAATCATGTAAAAGAAGGGATTGAAGTGGCTCACGGTTTGCCACACGGCGGGCAATGAATGGATGGAGTAAAACACGCCACTCAAAAACGTCATGGGCATGATGACGAAGTTTTGAAAGGCTGCAAGCTGGTCAAACTTCTCAGCCCACAAGCCCGCCACAATGCCCATGGCGCCCATCAAACCGCAACCCAGCGCCGCGTAGGCGATCACCCACAGCGGATGCTCCAGGTGCAGACCGCCATACCAGCTGGTCACCGCAATCACGCCCAAACCAACGGCCAAACCGCGTACCACGCTGGAAGCCACATATGCCCAAAACCAGGCCCAATGCGACAAGGGCGTGAGCATCAAGAAAATAAGGTTACCCATCACCTTGCTCTGGATCAACGATGACGAGCTGTTGGAAAACGCGTTTTGCAACATGCTCATCATGGCCAGACCGGGCACCAGAAAAGCGATGTACGGCACGCCGTCGTAGACCTGCACGCGTCCTTGCAATACATGGCCAAAGATGAGCATGTACATCATGGCTGTGAGCACGGGTGCTGCAACGGTTTGGAAGCCAACCTTCCAAAACCGCAATATTTCTTTGTAAAACAGTGTTTGCCAGCCGGTCATGATTGATTCTCCATGACGGCCAAAAACACATCTTCTAAATCGGCAGGGCGAATTTCAACCTGTTCGGCCACCCCGCCACTGGCGCGCACTTGCGCCAAGATGTCCTCCACCACTTGCGCATTCGGCGCGGGCAGTTGGATGACGCGTCCTGTGATACGCGCGTGCGCCGCCAATGCAGCAGGCAGCGGCGTATCCAGCTTGAAACGCAACACACTGGCAGAGGCTCTGGCGAGCAACTCGTTGGTGGTTTCAAGTGCAACCAGTTGCCCTTTTTTCAGCATGGCAATGCGCGAGCACAGCGCCTCAGCCTCTTCGAGATAGTGGGTGGTCAACAGCACGGCCGTGCCCTGTTTGTTGAGGTGCGACACAAACTGCCACAGTGTTTGGCGCAGCTCCACGTCGACGCCCGCTGTGGGCTCGTCCAGCACAATGACTGGCGGCTTGTGCACCAAAGCCAAAGCGACCAGCACGCGGCGTTTCATGCCGCCCGACAGCGCACGCATGTTGGCGCTGGCTTTGTCGGACAGGCCCAATCCCAGCAGCAGCTCGTCTATCCACTTGTCGTTGTTTTTGATGCCAAAGTAGCCGCTTTGAAAACGCAACGCCTCGCGCACCGAGAAAAAGGGGTCAAACACCAGCTCCTGCGGCACCACGCCCAAATTGCGCCTGGCTTGGGCATAGTCTTTCACCACATCGAAGCCGTTCACACGAACCTCGCCTGAGGTGGCATGGCTTAAACCCGCCAAAATGCTGATGAGTGTTGTTTTACCGGCCCCGTTGGGGCCTAGCAAGCCAAAAAATTCGCCTTCACCAATGTCAAAACTAACGTCAGACAGGGCTTGAAGGTCGCCTTTTGGGCTTGTGTACGTTTTTGAGACGTTTTTGAAAGATATTGCGGACATGAGCCTCTTATTTTAGTCTGCTCACGCTGGGCCTGCTCAGCAGCGCCGTTAATTGGTGC